>JAGOCU010000097.1 GCA_017998555.1 Thermoflexales bacterium | reverse complement strand
TATCCCAATCAGGGCGTGCGCAATGCGCGCCCCCGCTCGGAAGGCCTTGTCGTGACCAATCCGTGGGCGTGGGAACGATGAGATCGACACCGAAGGACGGGCATCGGTCGAGCCGCGGCAGGCCCGCGCGGCGAATCTGCTAAACTAGAGGGAATCGACCTCCGTGGGTTTCGTGGCAAGAGTGGGCAAAAACCCGCTCTTGTTTGTTCTATGGCCGTGGCGAATGCCGCGCATCGGAGAAGCACGTCAATATGAAAAGCGAATTCGCGCTCGCATTGAACCAAGTGATGTCCGAGCGGAACCTTCCGCGGGATATCATCACCGAAGTGCTGGAATCAGCACTCGTTCAGTCGTACCGCAAGAACGCCAACGTCATGAACAGCCAGAATGTGGCTGCCAAGGTGGACGTTGACTCGGGCGACATGCGCATTTTCGTCGAGAAAGAAATCGTCGACAGCGTCATGGATGACCGGACTGAGGTCACCCTGGCCGAGGCGCGCAAAGACAAGCCCGAGGCGGAAGTCGGCGATGTCGTCCTCATCGATGTGACGGCCAAGGACTTTGGCCGGATTGCCGCCCAAAATGCCAAGCAGATGATCGTGCAGAAGTTGCGCGAGGCCGAACGTGATTTTCAGTTCAGCCAATTTGCCGAGCGGGAAGGCGAGATCGTCAATGGCATCATCACCAGCGTCACCCCAACCTCGCTGGTGGTCAACCTCGGCCGGGCCGAGGGCATTCTGCTGCGCAAGGAGTGGATTCCTGGCGAGAAGTACGAGCCGCAGCAACGCGTGCGCTCGTATGTGACCGAGGTCAAGCGCAGCCTGCGCGGGCCGCAGATTCTGCTGAGCCGCTCCAACAAGAACATGCTCCGGCGCCTGCTCGAGATCGAGGTGCCCGAGATTCAAAAGGGCCAGGTCGAGATCAAAGCGATCGCCCGTGAGCCGGGCTCGCGCTCGAAGGTCGCGGTCGCAGCGTTGCAGCCTGGGATTGATCCGGTGGGGGCCTGTGTTGGCCAGCGCGGGGCGCGCATTCAACTCATTGTCAATGAGCTCAAGAACGAGAAGATCGACGTCATCGAGTGGAATGCCGATCCCACGGTCTTCATCACCAAAGCGCTCAGCCCGGCCAAGGTCCTGTCGGTGCACCCGATTCCTCAGGCGGAGGGCAAGGACACCAAAGCCGCCACGGTCGTCGTTCCCGATGATCAGCTCTCGCTGGCGATCGGGCGCGAGGGACAAAACGCCCGCCTCGCGGCGCGCCTGACCCTGTGGCATATCGACATCAAGAGCATCACTGAGGCGCTCAACGACGCGCTCACCAAGCTT
Organism: Thermoflexales bacterium; assembly: GCA_017998555.1. Taxonomy (GTDB): domain Bacteria; phylum Chloroflexota; class Anaerolineae; order J036; family Brachytrichaceae; genus Brachythrix. The sequence goes on along the minus strand of JAGOCU010000097.1, from coordinate 6,304 downwards.
GAAGGCAATGCCGAGATGATCGCGTGGGTCGGTCCCGATGTCGAGCAGTCCGCGCCGGCGGGCCGCGAATTGCTGCTGCGTCAACGGGCCGTACCCACGCCGCTCAGCGCCGACGATGGGCTGATGGTGAAGCGCATCATCGATGCGGTCTACGGTTTTGAGGCGGCGGCGCGGGCCGCCGCGGCCGGAGCCGCCGTGCCTACCTTGCAGGCCAATCTGGGCGCCGAGGCGGCCACCGCCAGGCGCGAAGCGCGCCAGGCCGCGCTCGCCGCAATCCCACGTGAAGCTTTCGCGATGCCCATTGCCACCCTCGAACTCTCACCGCGGGTCATGGAGCACATTCAACGCGCCGGCGCGCTGTCGGTCGGCCAGCTCATGGAGTATCGCGTCCGCGGCGACGAGGGCCTGCTCTCGATCGAGGGCATTGGACCAAAGGCGCTCACCGAGATCAAGCTGGCCCTGGACAAAGTGATGGGCCAGTTCCCGGCACCCAAGATCGCTGAGCCCGCGCCCGCGGTTGAGGTCGAAGCCGCTGTTGCGGTCGCCGGAGAGCCCGCGGCACCCGCGGAGGCCATTGCCGCCCCGGTCGCCGTCGATGAACCTGTCGATTCGCGAAGCGCCGAGCAGATCTTCAAAGACGCCATGTCTGAAGAGGCGGATAAGGACGACGACGCGCCTGGCAGTCACCCCGCTGTGTCGCGGGCCGGGAAGAAGAAGGAAAAGAAGAAGGGCAAGTCTGGCCGGGAACGCGTGTTAATATTCGACGAAGAGTTGGGTCGCATGGTTCCGGCGCGGCCGAATCGCGGCGACGAAGAGTTCGATACCGTATAAGTGACGCTTCACGTGAGTGGGAGCAACCTGCCGGCCATGGCAAGGAATCAAGCAACAAGACAGAAACATGTGCCGATGCGAACCTGCATCGGCACTGGAGAGAAACAGGCCAAGCGCGACATGATTCGCGTGGTCCGAAGAGAGGATGGTCACATTGTGGTCGACCCGACCGGCAAAGTGCCGGGGAGCCGTGGCGCGTATCTGAGCAAGAGCAGCGCCGCCGCCGAGCGAGCGTTCAAACGCAAAGCGTTTGAGGCCGAGTTCGGCGCCCCGATACCGCCCGAGGATATCGACGCAATTCGGACATACTTCAGTCAGTTCTAACAGCTGTGTCAGCGCAACGTCGTTTCCGTCATCCTCGCGCCGGGTTTCCGATGAACATGCATCGCTAGTCCGGAGTCGCTGGCACGCCCGCTCTGGGCGCGCCCGGACAAGACGGCAACGCAGGCTGACAAAAGCCTGCGTTGTTTTTTTTGTCCGATCCGCGGCGCGAGCAGTGGCCGGGCAGTATGGAGGTCGAGTCTATGGCAACAACTACAAATCCGCCCAAGCCCGCCGCCGGCGGGCCGCCCGCGAATAGCGGCCCGGCCCGGCCCGGTTCCGGGCCTGCCACGCCACAGTCTGGCGTGCCGGCGCGACCGGCGAGCGCCCCTATTGCGCCGCCATCAACCGGACCCGCGCGTCCCGCGCCCGGTCCGGGCCCCAGTGGCCCGCCGCGCGGCCCGGGTCCCGCCGGCTCCGGCGCAGCCCCGCGCTCCCCGACGGGTCGCGTGCTGGGCGGTTCGCGGCCTGCCCCGCGCACAAGCGGCGGCGCGCGCAGCGGTCCTCCGCCAAGAGAGCGCAGCCGCGATGGTCGATACCCGCAGCCAGCGCCGCGCGAGAAGCGCGAAATAGAGCTGCCGGATTCGATCACCGTGCGCGAACTGGGGCTGATGATCAATGCCTCGCCCGTCAACATCATTCGCGAATTGATGAACAACGGCGTCATGGCGACGATCAACCAGCAACTTGACTTCGACTCCGCCGCCATCGTCGTCGACGCGTTTGGCTTCACCGCGAAGCAGAAAGAGATCATCGTCCATTCGATCGTGGAAGAGCTCGGCGCCGCCTCGGCGGCTGTCGACCCTGCGACGGGCAAGCCCACGCCCGCGCGCCCGTCGACGCTCCGGCTGCGTATGTTGCAGAAGGAAGGCGATCTGATGAAGGACGCCCGGCCGCCCGTGGTCACCATCATGGGCCATGTCGACCACGGCAAGACGTCGCTGCTCGACGCTATTCGCAGCGCGGATGTTGCGGGCGGCGAGGCAGGCGGCATCACCCAGCACATTGGCGCCTACCAGGTCGAGCATGAAGGCCGCAGGATCACCTTTCTCGACACGCCGGGCCACGAGGCCTTCACGGCCATGCGCGCCCGCGGCGCCCAGACAACCGATGTGGCCGTCATCGTCGTCGCAGCCGACGACGGCGTGATGCCCCAGACCAAGGAGGCCATCGCGCATGCTCGCGCGGCGCAGGTGCCCATCATCGTTGCCCTGAACAAAGTCGACCGGCCGAATGCCAATCCTGAACTCGTAAAAAAGGAGCTGATGGAATCGGGCCTGACGCCCGACGACTGGGGTGGCGACACCATGGTCGTGCCGGTCTCGGCCAAGCTCAAGACTGGCATCGCCGACCTGCTCGAGGCCATCCTGTTGACGTCGGAGTCGTTGACCACGATCAAGGCGATTGCCGACCGCGCCGCGGTCGGGACCGTAATCGAGTCCTCGCTCGACAAGCAGCAGGGCGCGCGCGCAACGGTGCTAATTCAAAACGGGACCCTCAACCTTGGCGACGCCTTTGTGGCGGGCAAAGTCCACGGCCGCATTCGCGCCATGTTCGACTTCCGCGGGCATCGGATCAAGAAGGCCCTGCCCTCGACGCCGGTCAGCATCACCGGCCTGTCGGAAGTACCGGCGGCCGGCGACATCTTCGAAGTTGTGGACGATGATCGCTCCGCGCGCGCGCTTTCAGCGCAACGCATGCTCGCCGACAAGACCACAACCCGGGGACCGTCGCGCGCAACGACGCTCGATCAGTACTTCGCCCGGGCGAAGGAAGGCAAGTCCAAGAAGCTGTATCTCATCGTCAAGGCCGACAACCAGGGCTCGCTCCCGCCGATTGTCGAGATGCTGAATAAGGTCGACGCCGGTGAAGGCGAGGTTCGGCTCGACATCATCCAGGCCTCGACTGGCGCCGTTACGGAGACCGATGTGGATCTGGCCATCGCCTCGGGCGCCGTCATCCTGGGCTTCGAGACGACCATGGACAGCGCCGCCAAGCGCAAAGCCGAAGCCAACGGCGTGGATGTGCGCTTTTACAACATCATCTACAAGCTGATCGAGGACATCGAACTGGCCCTGAAGGGCATGCTCGCGCCCAAGGTGGTCGAGAAGATCGTCGGCACGGCCGAAGTGAAGCAGCTCTTCAAGATTCCCAAGGTCGGCTTTATTGCCGGATCGATCGTTCGAAGCGGCGTCGCGCAGCGCAACGCGCGCGCGCGCGTGATGCGGGCGGGCGTGGCCATTCACACCGGCCCGGTCGGCTCGCTCAAGCGCCTGACCGAGGATGTGCGCGAGGTGCGGGCCGGGCTCGAATGCGGGATCATGGTCGAGGACTTCGAGTGCAAACCCGGCGACGTGATCGAGTTCGTGGTCGAAGAGACCGAAGCGCGCTAGAAGGATTGCCCATATTTCTGAGTCGACAGCCCCCCGGCGAAGCCGAGGGGCTGTCGACTCAGAAATATGGCGACCGGCATTTGAGGCGAAAACGATGAGCAAGAAATACGAAGGCCGCATCAGCGAACTCGTTCGGGCTCGCCTCACGGTGCTGCTCGAGAGCCGGGTAAACGATCCCCGGATCGCGGGCATCACCGTGACCGACGTCGAGGTGACGGCCGACACGCGCTATGCCCGGGTCTACTACAGCCTGATCGGCGACGACGAAGCGAAAGCCCTGGCCCAGCGCGGGCTAGACAGCGCTTCGGGATTTCTGCGCCACGAGCTTGGACAGACGCTGCGCACCAAGCGCACACCCGAGCTTACTTTCATCCACGATGAATCGCTCGAGCGCGGTGAACGGATGGCCCACCTGCTCGACATCGTGCGTGAACAGGACGCAAAGAAACCGGAGTAACGAGATGACGGCGAAATTGGCCGAGGCCTGGTCGGAAGCGGAGGGGTTGCTGCGCCGCGCCCAACGCATCCTGGCAATCACCCATGTCAACCCCGATGGCGACGCCATCGGCAGCGTCATGGGCTTCACCCTGGCGATGCGCCAGCTCGGCAAAACGGTCACGCCCGCCTGCCAGGACGCGCCAAACTCGCGCAACAACTACATCTCGGGCATCAACGATGTGCGGAAGGAGGGCGAGGGCGTCTATGACTTGCTCGTCGCCATCGACGCCAGCGACTTGCAGCGCCTGGGATCGGTCTATATGCCCGCGCAGCACGCGCGGGTTCCGATGCTGGTCTTCGACCATCACATCACCAACACCGAATTTGGCGTGGTCAACGTGGTGGAACCGGCCACCTCCTCGTCAGCCGAAATCATCCTCAAACTCATTCAGCGGATGGGCCTGCGTCTGACCTCGGAAGTGGCAACCGCGCTGCTGACGGGTCTGATCACCGACACACTGGCGTTCCGCACGTCGAACACGTCGGCCGACACGATGGCAGCCGCCACAACGCTGATGCGGGCCGGGGCAAACCTGATCGAGATCACCCAGCGCAGCCTGGTCAGCAAACCGTTTGAGTCGATCAAGTTCATGGCCGCGGGCGTGTTGCGGGCCAAACTTGAGGACGAAGTGGTGTGGGCGAGCGTGCCCAAGAAACTCCGCGCGGAAATGGAATTCCGGGAGCAGCGCGGGGATGCCGGCCTGGTGAGCATGCTCGCGGCCGCGCAAGAGGCCCGGATCGCCGTCGTGTTTGTCGAGAACCCGGATGGCGCAATCGAGATCGGTTTCCGCGGCCAGCCTGGATATGATGTGTCGCAGGTTGCCCTGGAATTTGGCGGCGGCGGCCATCCGGCCGCGGCCGGCTGCACCCTGCCCGGCCCCATGCGCGACGCGGTAAATCGCGTCCTGCCCCGTCTGAAGCGCGTCGTGCGCGAACGTTAGACTCGCATGGACGGATTGGCCATCATCGACAAGCCCGCTGGCCTGAGTTCGCATGATGTGGTGGCGCGCGCCCGGCGCATCACCCGGATGCGGGCGATTGGGCATGCCGGTACGCTTGACCCGATGGCCACTGGCGTGTTGACCTTGTGCATCGGCCAGGCCACCCGATTGTCCGAGTATTTGTTGGGCGAAGAGAAGGGCTATGAGGCTCGGGTGCGCCTGGGCGCGCGCAGCAATACCGATGACGCCGAGGGTGAAATCGTCGAGGGTTCCGCGCCCGATTTCAGCCCCTCCACGCTGCGTCAGGCGCTGATTGCCCTGACCGGACCCCTGCAGCAGGTTCCGCCTCAGTTCTCGGCCATCCAGCGTGACGGCCAGCGCGCCTATGCCCTGGCCCGCAAAGGAGAGACGGTGGACCTGCCTGCCCGGCCGGTCACCGTCTATGAGTTGACGTGGTTGGACGAGGGCAGGCTGGTCGATGCTGACGGCGCCTGGATCGCAGGCGCGGCGCCGGTTGAGATCGAGTTGCGGGCGCGGGTCTCGGCCGGAACGTATATTCGCGGGCTGGCCCGCGATCTGGGCGATGCGCTCGGGTGCGGCGGCCTGCTCGCGGCGCTGCGGCGCACCCAGGCCGGACCGTTTGGGATTGCGAGCGCCACGACCCTCGAAGCCTGGCAGGCCATGGGACCAGATTGGGGCCGCATCCTGCGGCCGATGGACGAAGCGGTTGTTGGCTTCCCACGGGTTGATGCAGACAGTGAGACTGCCCGGCGGGTCAATCTGGGTCAGTTTCCGCCGGCCCCGGCCGGCCTGCCTGAAGGACTGGCGCGAGTTTACGATCCGCTGGGCCGCCTGATCGCCATCGCCCGGATCACAGACGGAAAACTCCACCCGACCAAGGTCTTTGCCGGCGCGCCCACCACTGCGGGGTAGCATCAGCCACCCAGCCGCCATGGAACACGTCCGATCCTTCGAGGCTTTCGCCGCCCCGGTCTCCGTGTGCGCCGTCGGCACATTTGACGGCGTGCACGTCGGACATCAGCAGTTGATTGCCGGGGTTGTCGAGGACGCCCGGGCGCGCGCTGCGGCCTCCGTGGTCATCACGTTTTTCCCGCACCCCAAAGTGGTTTTTGGGCGCGCGCCGGCACTGTATCTCACCCTGCCCGACGAGAAAGCCGAGTTGATGCGGACGATGGGCATTGACGCCGTGGTCAGCCTGCCGTTTGATCAGACGACGATCGCGACCAGCGCCGATGATTTCATCGCCCAGATGCGGCGCCAGTTTGGGATGAGCAGCTTGTGGATGGGTCAGGATTTTGC
>JAGOCU010000096.1 GCA_017998555.1 Thermoflexales bacterium | reverse complement strand
GTGGTCGTCGCCACCAGGCTGACCAGCATCACGATCGTCATCGGCACGAATGCCGCCGCCGCCATGACATGCCCAAACCAGGCCGCGTTCTCGCCGCTGGCGGGCATGATGAGCCGGCCGGGCTCGTCGGCCGACGCAAGCGCGCGGCGCATGCGGGTGATCAGGTTCTCTTTCACGGTCATGATTATGGCTGCCCGTTATTGGAGCTGCAATGCCCCCGGCCCGGCGTATGCCGGGCCGGGGGCATTGCAGCTCCAGGAATCTCAACGGTCATCGCCCGCGCGATTCATCCGCGCGACGCCGATGGTGAAGAACACCGCCGCGAACCCAAGCAGGGCGCCGGCCGCGGGCAGGATCCCGGTCACGCCGATTCCGCGCCGCGACAGGCCGGTCAAGGCCTCCATCGCCCAGGTCGTTGGCAGGATGTGGGCGGCCGCCCGGACACCCTCGGGGAATATCTCCAACGGATACCAGCAACCACCCAGAAGCGCCATCAGCATCCCCAGCATGATCGCAAGCCCGCTGGCCTGCCGCTCGCTCTTGACAAACGTGCCCAGCATCACCCCCAGCGAGACGCCCGCCGCGCCAAAGGCCACGCCCACGATCGCCAGGCCAGCCGGCGAGCGGCCCCAATCCATCCCGAGGGCGATGGCCCCGAAGCCGGCCAGCAGCGCCATCTGGACCAGCGCGGTCGCGAGTTGACCGCCGGCCACCCCGAGCAGCAGGATGGCCCGCGAGGTCGGCGTCGTGCGCAGCCGGCGCAGGGTGCCCGTCTCGCGTTCGTAGGCGAACAACGCGCCCACCCCGATCATCGGGATGAGGACCCAGGTGATGAGCTGGCCGGTGGACGTATGCGAGATCGGATCATAGCCCGTGTCATTCTGGACGGCCTGAATGACCGTCAGGCGCGCCGGCGTCGCGGCCAGGAACGCCTGGGCGTCGCGCAGGCTGGCCTCATACCAGGCCTGGCGCGCCTCGGGACTGTCAAACGGTCTGAGACGGTCCGCGTCATCGGCGCTTGCGCGAGCCGCCTCGGCGGCCCGGCTGATCCGCCCCGCCGCGGTCGCCACCGCGCGCTGGGCGGCGATGGCGTTCAGATCGTTGGGCTTCAGCCGCAGGTCGAGGGCGGCTCCGCCTCGGGCCAGATCGGCTTCAAAGCTGGCCGGAATGATCAGCAGCGCCGCGTCCCCGTCGCCGAGGGTCCGCTTCCCATTGGCCGGAACCGAGCGCACGGTCGCGCTCTGATCGATGGCGGCGATCAAGGCCCGCGATGCCGCGCTGCCGGCATCGTCGGCAATCGGCAGGATGACCCGGCCATCCTGTTTCGGCCCGCGCGGCCCGCCTGACAGGATGAAGATAAAGATGAGCGGCAGGATGATGAAGAACAGCAATTCCGAGCGGCTCGAGAAGCGCACCAGGGTGTCCTTCCAGGCAATGGCAATAATCTTTCGCAACGCGTTCATGTCTCTCCGTGGCGCTTTGGAACCCTCAACCGAACCTGTATCCCGGGAAGACATCCCTCGCCCCGGCGCCCGCCGGGGCGAGGGATGTCTTCCCGGAAACTGGTTTTGTCGAGGCTTCTTAGCGTGTCGTGCTTGTCCGGCGGAATACGAGCGTGGCAATCCCCAGGGTGACAACGGCCATCAGGCAAAGGGCGGCCAGGTTGGCCCCAATACCCGTCAGATTTCCGCCCGCGGCGAGTTGCTCAAAACCGTTCATCCCCCACCGATTCGGGGTGATTGCGCCCAGCGCGCTCAGCGCGCTCGGGAGCGGCACATTTGAGCCGAAGTTTCCCCCGAGCACGCCAAAGGCAAGCATGAGGGCGGTTCCGGCGCTGCCGGCCTGAGCCGGTGTGCGGGCGATTGCGGCCAACAGTGCCCCCCAGCCTGTGGCGGCCAGGGCTGTGAATGCGATCAAGGCAGCCACGGCCAGCGGGTCCCCCCAGCGCAATTGAAACAGCAGGCCGCATCCAACGATCAGGAGCGTCAACTGCGACACGGCGATGAAAAAGATGCCCAGCATCTTGCCGGACAGGGCTTGAAAGACCGAGGTCGGCGAGACCAGAATCCGCTGCAAGGTCCCGGCCGTGCGTTCGCCCAGCACGGTCGCGGCGCCGCGGGTGACGGCATACATCAGAAAGAGCAGGGCCATGCCGGGCGCCAGCACGGCCAGCGGATCAAACGGGGCGACCGGTTTGGCTTCGGCGCTGGTCGCCCGAACCGACACCCCGGCGGTGTTCGACGCACGTTGGGCAATCCCGTGGGCGTATGCCTCCGCATCGGCGGGTAGAAGAAGCCCGGCTGCGATGAGGCGCCGAATCGTGACGTCCTCGCTGGCCCGGACCGCGTCGACCCGATTGATGAACTCCTCCACAACCGACTGGGCGATGCTGGCGCCCAGCGGCCGGCCCGGGCTGATCCGCAGTTCGATCGTTACCGGCGCGCCGACCGCGCCATCCGGGCCGCTCGGCAGAATGCCGCGCGAGAAACCCGGCGGGATGATGATGGCCGCGGCGACCTTGTCAGCGTCGACCAGGGCCCGGGCCTCCGCCACCGTCGTCGAGGTAATCGGCTTGAGCAGACCGCCCAGTTGGGACCCGCCGAGCAGGTTGACCAGGCTTGATCCGAGTTGCCCGTCGTCCTGGTTCACCACGGCGACCGGGATGTCGCTGACGCCCGACGCGTTTCCGCCCCCGGAGAAACGGCCGGTCACGATGCCCAGCCCAACGGTCAGGGCGAGCGGTGCGGCCAGCATCAGGATCAGGGCGGCCCGGTCGCGAAACGCCAGGCGCAGGTCCTTGAGCGCGATTTGCAGAATCTTGCGCATGTCAGTCGCGGAGGGCCCGGCCCGTCAGGCGGAGAAAGACCGCCTCCAGGTTGGGCTCTTGAATGTCGATGTTGCGGATGCGGATGCCGGCGGCGCTCGCGGTGGCGATCACGGCCGGCAGGATGTCCGACGCCGAAGTCACCAACGCGGTCACCTCGCCGTCGCTGCTGGCGGCCCCCAGCGCGCCGGGCAGCCGGCCGATGGCCTCGGCCAGGGCGGGCCCGTTCTGATCGTCGCCTACCCGCAGGCGGAGCGACTCGCCCTCGCCGTGCGCGCGGGTGAGGGCGTCGAGCGTGCCGAGCGCGATCATCCGGCCGTGGTCGACGATCCCGATGCGATGGGAGAGTTCGGCCGCCTCCTCCATGTAGTGGGTGGTGTAGAGCACGGTCATGCCCTGCCGGTTCAGGTCCTTGACCGTGTCCAGGATCGCCCGGCGGCTCTGTGGGTCGATCCCGACCGTTGGCTCGTCCATAAACAGCAGGCGCGGCTCGTGGAGCAGCCCCACGCCGATGTTGACCCGCCGTTTCATCCCGCCCGAGTAGGTCTTGACCCGCTGCCCGGCCCGGTCCGCCAGGCCGATCTGGGCCAGGACTGCCTCGATCCGCTGGCGCAGGCGAGCCCCGCTCAGGCCCTGCATCTGGCCCCAGAAGACCAGGTTTTCATGGGCGGTGAGATCGTCGTACAGGGCGATTTCCTGCGGCACCACGCCGATAGCGCGGCGGACGGCCTGCGGATCGCGAGTGATCGAGTGGCCGGCGATCGTGGCGTCGCCGCCGCTCGGCGCGATCAGGGTCGAGAGCATCGAAATCGTGGTGGTCTTGCCGGCCCCGTTCGGACCGAGCAGGCTGAAGATCTCGCCCTCGCCGATCGAGAACGACAGATCGGTCACGGCCGGGCGCTCGCCATAGCGTTTTGTCAGACCGTGGGTTTCGAGAATGTCGGGCATTGCGTTTCCTCCGGGATCTACGTTAGGCTGGCCCGGCGCGCATGGCCAGTTCCGAAGGTCACCCCGAGGTCACATGACTGATCTCGAGCCGCGTTGTTTGCCGGAATCGGCATGCCGATTCCGGCAAATTACCCGGAAAACATGGGGGTTTCCGACCCGCGGCGGGCAATCCGGGGACGAGATGTGGAGAAAATGGGGATAAAGAGCCTGAATTTAAGGCATTTCAGGGGGTTTCCTGTGGAAAACCCCTTGCGCAACAGGCATTTTTGTGCGTTAATGATCGCATTGCGCGCGCACGGCAACGTTTCGGACGCGCGAAACTCAAGGAGAAATACACATGGCAGACAAGAAGCAGATGACGAAGTCGCAGATCGTCGGACACCTGTCCGAGAAGTCCGGGCTGACCAAGGTCCAGATCAATGGCGTGCTCGACACCCTGAGCGAGCTGATGGTCAAGGAACTGAGCCAGAAGGGCCCGATGAAGTTCGTGCTCCCCGGCGTGATGAAGGTTTCGTCGAAGAAGAAGCCGGCCACCAAGGCGGGCAAGAAGGCCAACCCCTTCAAGCCCGGCGAGATGATGGACGTCAAGGCCAAGCCGGCCAGCATGAAGGTCACCGCCCGCTTCCTCAAGGGTCTCAAGGACCAGATCAAGTAGCGGTTCGACTGCTAGACGCAAAAAGACCCCCGTGCCCCGGCAGATGCCGGGGCACGGGGGTCTTTTTGCAATCTTTCAACTATTCGTCCGAAGCGTCGGTTTCGGCCGGCGCGGCGGGCGTATCGATATCGTCGACGAACTCGGCGATCTGGCGCTTGGCCCGGCGCTTGACCTGCTTCTCGACCTTGGTCACCGAATCGGAGCTGCGGCGCTCGAGCCGCTTCTGGAAGCGATCGACCTGGCCCTCGGTGTCGATGATGCGCTGCTCACCCGTGTAGAACGGATGGGTGCCCGACCACACGTCGAGATGCAGCTCGGGTTTGGTCGAGCCGACCGTGCCGACGAGCTGGCCGCCGACAAAGACCTTGGCGTCGTGAAAATACTTGGGATGGATATTGGGTTTCATGTCGCCGCCTTTCCTACGCCTGCGCCTGCGCCTGGGCAGGCATCACCGAGACGCGCTTGCGTCCGGTGGGCAGGGTCTCGAACGTCACCACGCCGTCCGACGTGGCGAACAGGGTGTGATCTTTGCCAACGCCGACGTTGACGCCGGCCTTGACCAGGGTGCCGCGCTGCCGAATGATGATGCCACCCGACCGGATGACCTCGCCCCCGTAGACTTTCACGCCGAGCCGCTGCGCGGTGCTGTCCCGGCCGTTGGTGCTGCTGCTTCCGCCTTTTTTGTGTGCCATGTCTGGTGTCTCCCTACGCTGCGAACTTCAAGCGGGTATACGTTTGGCGATGACCCTTCTTGAGGCGATAGCGCTTCTTGGGGTGGTACTTGAAGACGATCAGTTTCTCGCCCTTCTCGTCACCCATGATGCTGGCGGCCATTTCGGCGCCCTCCACCAGCGGCCGGCCGATCTTCAGGCCAGCGTCATCCGACCACAAAAGGACGGGAAGCTTGATGTCGCTCCCGGCTGGCTGGTCCAGCTTCTCGACGAGGATCTCGTCGCCCGGCGACACGCGATATTGGCGGCCGCCGACTTGAACTACTGCATACATGTTGTTTTCCTCAGTTTGACGGCCATTCTCGCCCAGGCAATTGGTCCATTCCCCTCGCCTGGAGCGCGGCATTGGCCGCGGCTTTGACCTTCAAATTAGCCTGCTGATTATACGCGGCCCGGCGCTTGTGTCAAATCGCGTCCGGAGTTACCATAAGGGCGTCCGAGGATACCGCAGAACTACCGGCAAAACCAGTCCGGAGGCGATGTCCCCGCCACGGCGGGGACATCGCCTCCGGAAGACAGGTTCGTCTGGGGTTCTTTGTGTTTTGCGATCAGGAGGCCAATCATGGGTAACCGGCGCGCCCTGTGCGTGGGCATTAACAAGTTCAAGAATCTGCCGACTGCGACGCTGCAGGGCTGCGTCAATGACGCCAACGATATGACCCTGCTGCTCAAAGAGAAGCTGGGCTTCGCCGAAGCCGATGTCGCCCTCTTGACCGACGCCAAGGCGACCAAGGCGGCCGTCATGGCCGGCCTGCGCTTCATGGTCGACGAGGCCAAGGCGGGCCGGGCGAACTATCTCGTCTTCAGCTTCTCGTCCCACGGCACCCAGGTCCCGGACCTGAATGGGGATGAGGCCGACAAGTGGGATGAGGCCTTCTGCCCCTATGACACAGCCGCCAAAGGCGGGCAGTGGGATCCGAATACCATCATCGTCGACGATGAGCTGCATGATCTCTTTCTTGAACTGCCGCCCACGACCCTGCTCGAGGTCTACCTCGACACCTGCCACAGCGGAACCGGGCTCAAGGCCGACGATCCGGCCATGATGCTCTCGCCCTTCCATCCGAGGCCGCGCTGGCTGCCGCCCCCGTCGTATCAGGCCTTTGAGGCCCCGCGCACGCTGCACGCGCTCAACACCAAGCGCCGCGGGATCGACGGACTGGCTTCGCGCCATCACATCCTGTGGACGGGTTGCCGGGCCGACCAGACCAGCGCCGATGCGCATTTCGACGGGCGCTACAGCGGCGCCTTCACCTACTACTTCCTCAAGGCCGTGCGCGAAAGCGACAACAAACTCAGCCGGGCCAAGGTCCGCGATCAGATTCGGGTCAACCTGAAGCGGGCCGGCTTCAAGCAAGTGCCGCAACTCGAGGTCGACGCGACCAATCGCAACCGGGAGATTGCGCCTTGACCCTGGACGCCGGGCCCGCCCAGGTCATCCTGAAGAGCGGGCGCGACAAGTCGGTTCGCCTGCGCCATCCGCGCCTGTTCGCCGGCGCGATCAAGGACGTGCAAGGCCGGCCCAAGGATGGCATGGCTGTCGATGTCATCGACAACCATGGCGAATGGGTCGCCCGCGGGATCATCAACCAGCAGGCTCAGATCGCGGTCCGGCTGATGACCTGGGACGAAACCGAGGCCATCGACGATGCGCTGTGGGCGGCCCGGATTCGGGCCGCCATCGCCCGCCGCGCGGTCGACCCGGGCTTGCGCGAGACCAACGCGCGCCGGCTGATCTTTGGCGAGAGCGACGGGCTGCCCGGGCTGATCGCCGACGACTACGCCGGCCACATCGTGCTGCACCTGTCGACGCTGGCGGCCGGGAACGCCCACGACGTCATCGTCGACACCCTCGACGCGGCGCTCAAGCCAGTTTGCATCATCGAGCGCGACGACGACGAGCGCATGCGCCACGAGCGGCCGGGCTCGAAGCCGATGGGGCCGGCCTTCGCCGTCGCGCGCGGGACGGCCCCCGATGCGCCAGTCGCGTTTCGCGAGGGCGGGCTGACGTTCCAGGTCGACCTGCGGAGCGGGCAGAAGACCGGTTTCTATCTCGACCAGCGCGACAACCGGGCCCGGGTCGCCCGCTACTGCGCGGGGGCCACCGTCCTCAACGCCTTCTCCTTCACCGGCGCTTTTGCCGCGCATGCGCTCGCGGCCGGCGCCGCGCACGTGACCAACCTCGACTCATCGGCCGACGCGCTGCAGCTTGCCGAGACCGCCCTGGCCGCCAACGGGTTCGCCGGTCGTTCGACCCAGGTCCAGGCCGATGCCTTCGAGCAGTTGCGGGCCTGGCGGGCGGGCGGAGAGCGCTTCGACGTGGTGATCCTCGACCCGCCCAAGTTCGCCCACAACACCGGCCAGATCGACCGGGCGGCCCGGGCCTACAAGGACCTGAATCGGATTGGCCTGGCCCTGGTCAAGCCGGGCGGGGTGCTGGTCTCGTTCTCGTGCTCGGGCGTCATCGACGCCGGGCTGTTCCAGAAGATCCTTTTCAGCGCCTCGCTCGAGGCCGGTCGCGAGGCCCAG
>JAGOCU010000095.1 GCA_017998555.1 Thermoflexales bacterium | reverse complement strand
CTGGTGGTTTCCACGCTAGGACTGGCCGGGCCCATGCGCGCTTCCGCTTCCAACGTCATCTGCAGCGGTGAGAGCCTGATTGCGGCCATCGAAGCGGCGAACGCTACGATCGCAGACGACACTCTGAATCTCGAAGCCGGGTGCACCTACTGGCTCGCCACGGCCCATAACCTGGCGTCGGGGGCCAATGGGTTGCCCGTGATTGCGGATAGCGCTGTCGGCGGAACGCTCACCATCCACGGCAACGGCGCGAAGATCGCGCGGGTGGGGGCTCGCGCGTGGCTACCCATGCTGGCCAACGGCGCTGGGGTGAGCCTGCAGAATGCCCATGCCAGCGGACCCGGATTCGGCCCAGCGAGCCTGAGCAGCACGCCTGACTTTCGTATCCTGATGGTGGCCGTCGGCGGCAAGCTGACCCTTGACGGCCTGAACGTGCAAAACGGAAATCTGCCCACGGGTAACGGCGGCGGTATTCTGAATGCTGGCGCGCTCACGGTCACCGACAGCATCGTCTCGGGCAACGCGGCGGCGTATGGCGGCGGCATTCTGAATCAGGATGGCACGTTGACCGTGATCCACAGCGCCGTTGTCAGTAATTCGGCCAGCCTCGATGGCGCTGGGATCAACAGTGTCGGAACCCTGGTAATCATCAGCAGCACATTTTCAGGCAATACTGCCCAAGGTCTGGGTGGCGGGGTCATCGTTCCGGGTGGCGTCGTCACCGTCATTGACAGCGCGTTCGCGGGCAATTGGGCATTCTCAGAATTCGCGGGCGGGGCCGGCATGCTTGCCGTTGGCAGTGTTGTCGACATCGTGGATTGTGTGTTCTCAGACAACCATACGCCTGGCGCGGGCGGCGGCCTCTTCCTTGGCGGGACCGTCCACGCTGCGGTGGACAACAGCACCTTTGCAAACAATGCTGCGGGAGTTGGCGGTGGTCTATGGTCCGGGGGCACGGTCACTGTGACCCACAGCACCCTCAGCGGCAATTCGGCGTCCACGAGCTTTCCGGGCGGCGGCGGGGGTGGCATTGCTGTTACCGGCGGCGTTCTCGCGGCCGGCGGGACACTGGTCGCCGGGAACACATCCCCGCGCGGACCGGATATCTCAGGCGCCCTCCATTCGCTGGGGTACAACCTGATCGGTGATTCGACCCACGCGATCATTTCCGGCACGACGACGGGCAATTTGTCGGATGCCGCCGCCACGCCGCTCAATCTTGGCCCGCTTCAGGATAACGGCGGCCCGACCTTGACGATGGCATTGGGCGCCGGCAGCGTGGCGATCGATGCCGGCGACCCGGCCTTTGCGCCGCCACCCGACTTCGACCAACGCGGCCCGGGCTTCCCGCGCATCGTGGGCGGCAGGATTGACATCGGGGCCTACGAGAAGTGAGAACGCGAGAGGGTGCATATCCTCCCGTTCTCCTGTAAATCGTTAGGCGGGAGCTGGACGACGCCCCATGGGTGGATGCGGCGAGATCGCAATCCCCGCGCGAAGCGCGGGGATTGCGATCTCGCAAGATGTTTTTCAGATGGATTCCAGGGTAGCCGCGCTCCTTGCCGTGGATGGCTGACGCTGCAGCGCCATGAGAACCCGGTGCCGGCCGCTGGCGCCGTTGGCCTGTCGATGCTAAACTCACCGTCATCTTTTCGTCAGGATGTTCGGCTGGAACCGTTGTTCCACTAACAATCCCCTGACGAAAAACGGCGGGCGATTCGGACCACGCAACGGGCGCGAAATCGCCCGCTTGCTTTTCCAGATGCCCACAGGGTCATATCGGTCGGGAGGGGAATTCGCATGGGACTGAATCGTCGCCGCAGTATTGCTATCGGGGTTGCGTTTGGGATTGGGGCGCTGTTGTTGGCCGCTGTGGGCACACAACGGCTGGCCGCCCAGGACGTCGGGCCGGCCACGCTGCAGGATGCCTGGGCCCGCACCGAAAAGGCGGGGCGATATCAGTTCGAAACGCGCCTGGGCCAGACGACCTTGCCGGCCGCGCGGATCACCGCCATCGGCCAAAAGGCGCGCACCCAAACGATTTTCGCCAAAGGCGTGAGCGATCGGGCCAAGGGTCAGCTCGAGCTGATGATGTGGGATGACCCGACCGTCGCGCAGCGGCCTGAAAACGCGATTGAAGTCCGGATCGAGGGCTTGCAGGCCTACGGGCGCACGTCCAAGTCCGGCGAATGGAAGCCGTTGGGCGAGATGAGCACCGCCTTTGCCCCCTCCGGCGACGCGGCGGCCTTCCTGACCGCGGCCGAGAACGTCGTCTTCCTCGGCCGCGATCGGCGTGAACTGCCGACCGCCAGCGGCGGCACGGCCAGCATCACCTACGATCGGTATCGCTTTACCCTGAACGGGGAACAATACGCCGAAACGCTGCGCCGGCAGATGCAGGAGCAGCTCCTGCGCAGCGGCGACCTGCCGGCCGGGATGAAGCTCAGCGCCAGCGATCAGTTCCGGCGCATGGTCAGCGTGGGCGAGGCCTGGATCGACGCCACCGGCCTGCCGGTGCGCCTGACTCTCGACATGGAATACCCGCTGCAGGCCAATGGCGAGCGGGTGAAGACCAACGTCACCACGACCTTTCTGGGTTTCGAAGACCCGCCCAAGGCCGGCTGGGGGGGCGAGTTCAGCCAACTGGGCGAGGGCCTGTCGAGCGCCGTCGCGGGGCTCGATTGGCGGCGGATTGCCTTTGACGGCGGCCTGCCTCTGTTCGTGATGCTGCTCGGGCTCAGCATGATCGTCTGGCGGCCGAAGCGGGCGGCCAAACCGCTGGCCGCATTCCTGGCGCTGCAGATGGCCATCGTGCCGCTTGGCTCGGACTTCACGCTGCGCCAGATGCAGAGGCTGTACGAAAAATTCCCGCAGTTGACAGGGGCCGCCCCGGCCGACAAGGCCGGGCAGGGCGACAACGCCGCGCCGCAGGCCGACGCGCCTGTGGCCTTCGACACGAGCCGCCCGCCCCTGGCCCAGGCCTTGCGGGCGGCCGCGGATGAGAAAACACCGGTGGCTGTTCCCACGCGTCCGCCGCTGCCGGACGAGAACGACAAGCCGGCTGAGCCCACCCGCGGCGCGCCAGGGCCGCTTGCCGCGCTGGCCGACGGGCCGGACGCCGACGAGGACGGCCTGGAGGACAGCCTGGAGACCACGTGGGTGATCAACCCCTCCGACCCCGATTCGGACGACGACGGCCTGTCGGATGGCGCAGAAGTGGCTTTGTGCCCCGACCGCAGCGCGTGGAACGCTGGGAAGAATCTGAACGATCCGGCCTGTTCCGACCCCTACTACGCCGATACGGATCTGGACGGCCTGACCGACGGCGAAGAGGTGCTCTATTTGGGGACGCTCCCGCAGCAAAAGGACAGCGATCTGGATGGGATCACCGACGGGGCCGAGGTCAAGGGCTTTCTGATGCCCGACAACGTCACCCGGCGCTGGTCTGATCCGCGCAACCCGGACAGCGATGGCGACGGGATACTCGACGGGGTCGAGTGCCCGGCCATGCGCCGAAGCGCGGTGACGTCCGATTACCAAGGGGGCGCCAGCGGCAACAGCCCGTGGACGAACGTGATCAAGTGCAACGACACCGACGCCGACGGCACGCCCGACCTATTCGATCTCGACAGCGACAACGATGGCGTGCCAGACGGGATCGATCAGGCGGCGACCCGGGCATTCGGCCTGAGCGCGCCCTTCAGCCGCACCCAACCACTCAACTTGCGCCTGGAGGACCTAACCGCCAACCGCCCGGTGATGGTCGATTTCCAAATCCGGCCAGTTGTCCCCGAGCATCTTTCATACGCCCTCAACGTCCTGGACTGGCCCAGCGGCGACTTCGATGGGCAGATCCAGCGCGACGGCGACACCACCTTCGGCGACACGGGCACGAGCGATGACCGCGGCTTTCGCGGCGACATGCGGTTGACCCCGATGCTGGAGATCACCCTGCCGGGCGATACGCTGGACCTGCCCCGCACAACGCCCTCGGCGACCATCCCCCTGCGCACCGGCGGCCGAATCATGGGCTCGGTGGCGCTGCAGCCCAACGGCGCGTCCATGACCCTCACGGTTGCCAGTCTCTCGGGCATCCTGCCTGGCGCACTCAGTATCGGCCGGGGCACGTGCGCGGTCAGCACACCGGTTTGGTCTGGCGCGGCGCTGACGGGTCTGGTCTATTCCCAGAACGCCAAGCTGGCCGACTACGCCAACGGCGGGCACGTCCTTTCCCTGGTCCTGAACAGCCAGACTTATTGCACCCCGATTCCCAAGCTGGTGGAAGGCACGGAGAAGCTCACCATCCTGCTCCAGGAGCCGGTGCAGGCGTTTGGCACGTTGCAGATGACGCACTCGGGCAGCCCGACTTTCAAGTTCAACTTCAGCGCGGCGGGCACCTATTCAGCCACTGTCTCCTCCGGGGACTGCGGTGACGCGGGCGCAACTACCTTCACCTTGCCCAGCGTCACGCCGTCGACACCGATCGTCATTCCGGCCAGCCTGGTCAGCATCGTCGATGGCGCGCATATCGTGCGGCTGAAGCGTTCGGGCGAGACGATCCTGTGCGAGCCGCTGGGCAACATCGTCAACGGCAGCCTGTCGACCATGATCGACGCGGCCAAGCTGGCGAGTTTCCAGATCAACGTCAGCGAGAACGCCGACGGCACGCTCTCGGCTTTTGTGCCGCTGGGGATGGCGGTGGATGCCCAATCGGGCAAGACCGAGGCCTTCCAGGGCCGGATGTTCTACCAGCACAATACCTCGGCGCCGATCAGCCACACGGTGAATCTGGTCTGGCTGGTCACCGTTTTGACCGATTACTGTCCCGAGGCCAACTGCAGCAACCCCGGGTCGGCCCTCGATCAACCGCGGGTCGTGCACACATTCCGTGACGAGTCGTGGGTGGTAACCGGGCTTGGGGTGAGCGAAGAACTGGGCGTCGACGTGGCCGTGGTCTACGAAGATCCGGCCACCGAAACCGACACGGCCGCAGACCGCGACGCGCATCTGATCGAGTGGAACGACAACCTGTGGCATCTCGCCAACGGGTTGCAGCGCATCTTTGTTCAGGGCGTCGATTGCGATGCGGGCAGCACCACGACCTGCGCCGGAACGCCCAACGGACAGCGCGACCTGAAGGTCTTTGACATCAAGACGCGCTGGGATATCGGCGCCGGCGGGACCATCACCGAGCGCTGGGGGATCGCCGCGGACGCCTTGAACGTGGTCACGAGCACCTTCGCCCATCCGGGCGAAATGGGCATTCTGTCCGAATCAACGATCCCGAACCTGCTCAATCAGCAGTTCGGGAGTGGGGTCTACCCGTTTACGTCGATGTTGGGCGCCAGCAACTCCGTGGTCTTCCCCACGTTCATGATCGCCAGCGAGACGCGCTCGCGCGCGGCCAGCGCCGCCTTGACGGAGAACGTTACGTTTGCGGGGCGCATGATCAAAGTCGATTTTGACCCCGGCATCGCCGGAAGCAAGGTCGAGCCGGCGACGTCGGCCGCGCTGAGCTGGAAGCCCTTCCGGCACGGGGCGAGCGCCTGGGAGCCGATGCCGCTTGCCGATTACTGGGATTACCTGGACAAGATGCTGCCCCTGGCCGCCGGCTATTCCTCGTCGGGCGACCGAGAGAAGGAGTACACCGCGGCTGCCGACATCCGTATGACCCAGGTTGCCTACGTCAACCTGTATGCGGGCATCGGCAAGGTCGTGGAAGCGGCGAATCAGGGCGCCACCTATCTCTTGTCCAGCATTGAGGAGGGGACGCCAACGACCGACGCCGAACTCGCCTACACCAGCGACGTCATCAAGGCCAGCGGCGAGACGACGGGCGGATTCACCAAGGCCTTCCTCGAGCCGATATGGGAGGTGGTGGAATCCGAGCATGCCGTCATCAAGCGCTTGCAGAAGGCCGGAAACCAACGCATGATCGCCCGGCTCGACTATACGGTCAGGGGCTCGATCGGGCGCGGGGTGCGCAACGCAATTAGTCAGTTTACCGGTTTCGACCGCCTGTTCGACAGCGCGAAGAACGCCACGTTCAAGGGCCGGGCGGGCGGCGTTGGGAGCGCGCTCACCTCGAGCGCCGCCCAGTTGATGGTGGGGCTGGCCAAATCGCTGGCCAGTATCGACAGCAAGAACAATGCCACCCAGCAGATCGTTGTGAACGTGCTTCAGGGCGTTGCGACGGCTCAGGCGATCGGGGATGGCATCAAGATGCTGCACGCCTTCTCGAAGTTCAAGGCGGTGGTGGGGGAGACAAATCTTGGGGCGCTGAGCAAGTTGGGCGAAAGCCTCTCCACAGCGGGCAAGGCGGCCAAAGCGGTGGCGGTGATTGGTCTGGTGATCGAGCTCGGCTTTTCTTTTGGGATCTTCCTGTATCAGGCTACCTCAGCCGGGCTGGCCGCCTTCAGCCTGCAGTTCAACGCCGCCTTCGCGCAGTGGGCGGCCGGCGCGATTGTGGCCCTGATGATGGCCGCCCTGGCCTCGACCGGGGTCGGCGCGATCATCGTCGCCATCATCGGCCTGATCGACAGCGTGATCTCGCTGTTCTGCGGGATCTTTCATCCCGATGAAGACGACAACGTCGCCGCGAACTGGGCGTGCAAAGGCCTGTCGGGCATCCTGGCCGAAGGCGTCGCCTATGTCATCTATGACACCACCAACATCATCGATCTGGATAATCCAAATCGGCTGACCTTCAGGAATTTCAATCCGTATCTTGCCGACCCAAAGGCTGGCTTTGCGGCGGGCGCGGCCCTGCGGATGGATCTGCTGCTCGAGAACACGATCAAGACCGAGTCCTTTGACAGCCCGCTGAGCTTCCTGTACGGCTGGCAGTTCAATGAGGACAACACCCGCGATGCCACGTTCACCTACGCCATCGTGGCGGCGGACGAAACGGACGAGTCCAAGCAGGTGCACAACGGGGTGGAGATGGGCGGCAACCGGGCCGGCTGGATCGCCTTGGGCGGCGACCAGTATCGCCAGACAGTGACCCTGACCCAGACCCGCGACACGCTGACGCTGCCCGCGCCTGGGGTCAACCAGCCGGTCGCGGCGTATCTTGCGGAAGGCTACGCCTCGCCGACCCAGGAGTGCATGCTCATTCCGAATGTGATTCCTCCCTGGACCCCGCCGGTCATTCCGATCTGCTATGTGCGCTCGCGCAACGCCAGCAACTACCTGAACCTGAATCTGGTCTATGACGTGTTCCCGGCGACGCTGAGCGGCTTCTACAGTCTAGAGCCAAGCTATCCGGGATACGCGCTCGCCTGGGGGCAGGCCGGGATGGTCCAGTTTGGCACACTCCAGGATGCTGACGGAGATGGTCTGGACCTCACCGTCGACCCCAATGACAGCAACTTTGACACCGACGGAGACACGGTCACCGATCTGCGCGAGGTGCAAATCGGCACGGATCCAACCCGGGCCGATACCGACGGCGATGGATTGAGCGATCGGGAGGAGCTGCGTTTTGGCTCGGATCCGCTGGTGGCCGACACGGACGGCGATGGCCTGACCGATGACTTGGAAAAGGCCGGCTGGAGCATTGGCTACAACTTCATCAGCGGCGTGGCGGGCCTGTCCTGGACCTACTCCGACCCGAAGATTGCCGACGCCGATGATGACAACATCTTTGACCTGCGCGAGCGGGCGCTGGGCAGCAGTCCCTTTGCATCCAGCGATGGCGCGATCGCCCGCTACGAGGCCAACCTGCGCGAAACGGACTCGGCGCTGCTCCTGATGCGCTTTGACGAGGGCGCCAATGCAG
>JAGOCU010000094.1 GCA_017998555.1 Thermoflexales bacterium | reverse complement strand
TGGTCATACAGTTTGCGTTTCGCCGGGTCCGAGAGTGTCTCGTAGGCGTTGTTGAGCTCCTTGAATCGCTCCTCCGCGTTTTTGTCACCCTTGTTGACATCGGGGTGATGCTGCCGCGCGAGCCGCCGAAAAGCCTTCTTGACGGCTTCAGCGTCAGCGTCACGCTCAATCCCCAGAATTTGATAGTAATCCCTGCCTGGCATGCCTAGATTTGACTCCTCGAACGATTGTATCCTGATTCCTCATATTGGCGAATCTCGGGTCGAATCACGTACAATCTTTGACCTCGTATGACCCTCGTCCCAGACATCGCACTCCTTGAGCAATCCTTCGGCCTGGCTGGCTTTCGCGCCGGTCAGGTCGAGGCCATTACGCACGCGCTCAATGGGCGTCACGCGTTGGTCGTCATGCCAACCGGCTCGGGCAAAAGCCTGATTTTCCAGTTTGCCGCAGTCTCCCTGCCCGGCACAACGTTGGTCATCTCGCCGCTGATCGCGCTCATGAAGGATCAAGTTGACGCGTTGGCCCGGCGCAATATTCCATCCACTTTCATCAACAGCGCGCTTTCGAGTGAGGAACAGAATCGACGCATCCAGGGCATGGCGGCGGGTCGTTTCAAGTTGGTCTATATTGCCCCCGAGCGTTTGCGCAGCCCGGCTTTTGTCGGCGCGCTAAAACGCACCAAGATCTCATTGCTGGCCATCGACGAAGCGCATTGCATCTCGCAGTGGGGTCACGATTTTCGGCCGGACTACCTGGCGCTGGGACAGGCCCGCGACATGCTGGAAGGGCCGACCACCCTGGCGCTCACGGCGACGGCGACGCCCGAAGTGCAGGACGACATCCTGGACCAATTGCGTCTGCCCGCCGCCGAACGCGTTGTCACCGGTTTTCAGCGTCCAAACCTGGTTTTTCACGCGCGGTTGACGCCGGATCTGCGATCCAAGATTGGTGTCGTCAGAAAAGTGCTGGGCGCGGTCAAAGGCGCCGGCATCATCTATGTTGGCACCCGCCGCGACGCGGAAGAACTGAACGCCACGCTGGAAACGGAGCTCAAAGTACCCTCGTTTATCTACCACGGCGGGATGGAGAAGAGCCAGCGCAGCGTGATGCAGGACGCGTATCTCAACACCCCCAATGCGGTCATGATCGCCACGAACGCCTTCGGAATGGGCGTCGACCGCCCCGATGTTCGATTTGTCGCGCACTTCAGTATTCCGGGCTCGCTGGAAGCCTACTATCAGGAAGCCGGTCGGGCCGGCCGCGACGGCAAGCTTGCCCAGTGCATGCTGCTTTACGCGCCCCAGGATCGCAATCTGCAGGAGTGGTTTATCGAAAACGATGCGCCCTCGCAGAACGAGCTGATCTTCCTCCGAAAGGCGATCGCCAGCCGGGCCCGGGATGGTGTCGCGACCGTATCGGTGGATGAGTTGCTGGCGGCAACCCGCATGTTCGAAGTCAAGTTGCGGGTGGGTCTGGCGCAGCTCGAGCGGGCCGGCACCTTGACCAGAATGGACCGGTCGGGAACGGGCACCACATTCGCGGTCGGCGAGTTGACGGATGAGATGCTCCGCCAAACGCAGGCGGATGTGACCGAGCGGCGGGCCCATAAGCGCGCTCAGCTCGCAAAGATGATCTTGTTCGCCGAAACGACCACGCGCTGCCGCCAGCAAATGCTGATCGAGCACTTTGGCGACACCAGTGAGATTACCTCGAAGCCGTGCTGCGACTTTCATATTCGCGTTGCGCGGGGCGAGCCTCATCCGGATATTCACGGCAGCGTTGCGACGCGACCGGCTCCCAGCCCAGGCGCCGCCAAGGCCGACACCGTCGCCGAGACGGGCAAGCTCTTTGCGGATGGGCTGTCGCTGCGCGAGGTGGCCGCGCAGCGCGGACTCACGCCATCGACGATCTACCATCACGCCGCCCAGCTCGTCGGCGCCGGCGCGCTTGAGCTGCGCACGCTGGTGCCCGAGGAACAGGAATTGCTGATCAGGGCGGCGATTGCGAAAGTGGGCTCGTCGGATCGCCTCGCGCCCGTAAAGGCCGAGCTGCCCGACGCCATCGACTACGGCGCAATCCGCTGTGTCGTCGCGCAGCTTGCCCGCGAAGCCCCCCCGGCAGACACCGGACCGGCGCCGGACGCGGCCGGGTGACCTCTCGCCCCCAAAAATCATCGGCGTGGCAACGCGGATTCACGCTGCCACGCGCCAACTGGAGTGTATTGACATGCGGAACAAAATCGTCGTCGTCACCGGCGGCACCAATGGCATCGGCCTGGAAACAGCGCGCGCGCTGGCCAAGGCGGGGGCCGACGTGCACATCGTCGGTCGCAGCCAGGAACGAATCGACGCGGCAGTGACCGCGATCAAGGCAAGCAGCGGCAGCGAAATCGTCCATGGCTGGAAAGCTGACCTCGCCAGCCAGGCGTCGATCCGCGAGCTCGCGCCGCGCCTGGGCGGCGCCCTGCCCCGGATCGACGTCCTGATCAACAACGCCGGGGCCTTGTTCATGAAGCGCGAGCTGAGCACGGAGGGGATCGAAATGACGTGGGCGCTCAACCATCTCAACTACTTCACTCTCACCCACCTGCTTCTGGATGCGGTCAAGTCCGCGCCAGCCGGCCGTATCGTCAATGTCTCGTCAGCGGCCCATCTGTCCGGCAAGATTCGGTTTGATGATCCCGAGTTTCACACTGGCTTTGCCGGGTTCACCGCGTATTCGCAGTCCAAGCTGGCCAATGTGATGTTCACCAACGCCCTTGCTCGCAGGCTGGCCGGAACGGGCGTTACGGCCAATTCGCTGCACCCTGGCGGGGTTGCCACCGGTTTTGCCAGAAACAACGGCGGTCTCGCCAATGCGTTCATGGGCAGCATCTGGAAACTCTTCGCCCTGAGCGCCGAGAAAGGCGCCGCAACATCGGTGTTTCTGGCGTCCTCACCCGAGGTTGCAGGGCTAACGGGTGGCTATTACAGCCGCAGCAAGCTCGCGCCCACGGCGCAGGAGGCGCGGGACGAGACCGCGCAAGAGCGCCTGTGGGCGATGACTGCCAAACAGACTGGGATCGTCTGGCCCTGACACAGCGGTACAATCGTTTCCGCGCGCTGAGCGACACCATGAACATCTTCAACAAGATCTTCGCCATCGTCACCCTGATCATTGCCTTTGTCACCGGGCTGATCGCGATCCTGTTTCCGCAGACAGCCCTGGCCGCGGTGAACGGGCTGGCCGCGGGTTTCCACGCCAGCTTCTTTCCCGGGACTGAAGGCCTTGCTCGATTTGCGGCGCGCGCGCCGCTTGCCCTGGCATTTACCGCCGCGATCGGGGGCTTGCTGTTTCTTGAACTGCGATCCACACGATCCAGCACGATCGAGGTGACAAAAGCGACTGGCGGAAAGGTTCGCGTGACCACCGCTTCGGTTGAGAAAAAGATCCTGGCGGGGGTCCTCGCGATGCCAGACGTGCTATCGGCCAAGGTCCGGGTGGCCACCCGCGGCCCAAGCCTGACCGCGCACATCGAGGCATTAACACCCGACACGGTCGATGTGCTGACCAAGGGCGATGAGATTGCGGGGAGCGTCCGCGCGATTGCCCAGGACCAGCTTGGGCTGAAGATGCAGGATAAACCACACGTCATCATTAAGCCCACCAGGGTCAAAGCGCCAACGCCGGCGGCGCGCGCGTTGTTCGGGAGAAAGAAGCGCGATGGCGTTGATGAGACCGTCGGGAGCGGCGCAAAGTAACCGTGTCGAGCAACCTTGCCATATCGCTCTCCGCGCTGGTGGAGAGCATCCTCTACGCTGCTGGCGAGCCCGCGCCGGTCTCGGCGATTGCCATTGCGCTTGATGCGAGCGTGCAAGACGTCGAGTCGGCCCTGGAAGAGCTCAACACGGCATTTGGCAGCCGCGGTGTGCGGATTCAGCGCCAGGGCAATAAGGTCCAGCTCGTGACCGCCCCAGAAGCGGCCGAGCGCGTGCAGCGCTTCCTGGGCCTCGAGTCAACCAATCGGCTGTCGACCGCGGCGCTCGAGACGCTCGCGATCATCGCCTATCGCCAGCCCATCACCAAACCGCAAATCGAGATGCTGCGCGGGGTGAACTGCGATGGCGTGATGGCGACGCTTGAAGCGCGGAATCTGGTGCAGGAGCTCGGACGCGCCGACACGGTTGGCCACCCGATGCGATACGGCGTATCCTTCGATTTTCTGCAGTATTTCGGCCTGAAGGGCACGCACGAACTTCCGGCGGTCGAACATCTCGAGACCCTGCCCGCCACGGATGCGCCACCCGCCCTGGGGCCGCCCCGTGATCCCGATCCGGCCGAACAGGCCCTGTTGCCTCTTGGGGCCCAGATGCCGGCCCTGAGCGACGCGCCATCAGAGGCGCCGGCGGAAGGATGAAACCGCAGCGTTATCTTGCGGCCGCCGGGCTCGGTTCGCGACGGGCATGCGAAGAGCTGATCAAGGCGAATCGCGTTACGGTCGATGGCGGCCCGCTGACGTTCAATATGGAGCTCAACGGCACGGAAGACATCCGGGTGGATGGCAAACCCGTGGCGGCCCAGTCGCCGGTGATCTACATCGCCCTGAACAAACCCGCCGGATACATTTCGGACCGGGGCGTTTCAGATGCCCGCAGCGCGCTTGATTTGGTGGAGGCTGGGGCGCGGCTGTTCCCGGTTGGGCGCCTGGACATCGATGCCACCGGATTGTTGCTGTTGACCAATGACGGTGAGCTGGCCTACACCCTCACCCACCCCAAATACGAGCACGAGAAGGAGTATCGGGTCCTGGTCGAGGGCGCGCCCAGCGACCACGCGCTCTCGCAATGGCGCCAGGGGGTACTGCTGGACGGCGATACGCGGCCGACTGCGCCCGCGAAGGTCAAGCGGATTGACGGTCCCGACGTCCCCGGCGCAACGTGGCTGGCGGTGCGCCTGCGCGAGGGACGCAAGCGCCAGATCAAGCGCGTCGCGCGGGCGGTCGGTCATCCCGTGCTTGAATTGCAGCGGATCAGAATCGGGACCTTGTTGTTGGGAGACCTCGCGCCAGGCAAGTGGCGCTTCCTGACCCCGGTAGAAGTCGCATCACTCAAGGGAGAGGCATGAGAATCGCCATCGACGGGCCGGCTGGCTCCGGCAAAAGCACCGTAGGCGCCGCACTCGCGCTCAAACTCGGCTTTCTCTACTTCGACACAGGCGTCATGTATCGGGCGGTGACGATCGCCGCACTGCGACGCGGTATTCCACTTGATGAAGAACCCATGCTGACCGATATCAGCCACAAGGTCGTCATCGAGGTCAAACAGCCGACCCAGGACGACGGACGTCAATCCACGGTCATGCTGGATGGCGAGGACGTCACCTGGGAGTTGCGGTCGCCGGCGGTGGACGCCAGCGTGTCGATCCCGTCCGCCAATCGGGGCGTACGGGCAGCCATGGTCGAGCAGCAGCGTCGAATTGCGGCGCCAGGCAATCTTGTGATGGTCGGACGTGACATTGGCACCGTGGTGCTGCCGCGAGCCGAAGTCAAGATCTATCTCACTGCGACGGTGGAAGAGCGCGCGATGCGGCGGCACGCCGAGTTGCTTGCCCGCGGACGGTCGAGCGACTACGACGATGTGCTGGCCTCCATGCGCGAACGCGACCGCCTCGACAGCGAGCGGACCGAGTCACCCCTCCGGCGCGCGCCTGACGCGATCCGAATTGACTCAACCGGCCTTACCCAGGATGAAACGCTTGAGCAATGCCTGAATGCCGTGCGGACGAGACAGGCGGAATTTGAGAAATAGGTCGAGCACACACTCCCCGCCATTCGCGCGGGGAGTGTGTGCTCGGCCTTGGGTCAGGCAAGCGAATACAGCCCGCCGTATTTGGCCTGGAGATAGGCGATGTACGCGTCGACATCGAGCGGACCGCCGGTTACGCGCTGAATGAGCTCGTTCGCCGTGTATTTGCTGCCGTGAACGTAGACATTTTCGCGCAGCCAGGTATGCAAGGTTCCAAACGTGCCCTGCCCCATCTCGGCGCGAATGGTCGGCTGCGCCCGCTCAGCGGCGGCGAACAATTGCGCGCTCAGGATGTTGCCCAGGGTGTAGCCCTGAAAACTCCCGCCGATCAATCCGGCATACCAGTGCACATCCTGCAGGCAGCCGTCCTTGTTGTCGGGCGCGACGATCCCAAGATCGCTCTGATATCGCGCGTTCCAGGCCTCGGGCAGATCCTTGATGCTCAGCGCGCCCTCCAGGAGCTGGAGCTCCAGATCAAAGCGAATCATCACGTGCAAGTTGTAGGTCACCTCGTCGGCATCGGTCCGGATCAGTGAGCGCTCGACTTTGTTGATCGCGCGATAGAAGGTTTCCTCGCCGACCGAACCAAGCTGAGCTGGAAATGCAGACTGCAGTTGCGGGTAGAAGTGGGACCAGAATTCGCGGCTGCGGCCCACCAGATTCTCCCAGGTGCGGCTCTGACTCTCATGCACCCCGGCAGACGTGCCACCCTGCAGGGGCGAGGCTTCGTAGGCGGGATTGACGCCCTGCTCATACATCGCATGTCCCGCTTCGTGCATCGTGCTGAACAGGGCCTCGGACAAATCGTTGGGTTTGATCCGGGTGGTGATTCGCACATCACCCACTGAAAACGTTGTGCAGAAGGGATGATGGGTCTTGTCCTGCCGGCCGCGCTTGAAGTCGTAGCCCATTTTCTCCACGACCTTATGGCCAAACGCAAGCTGCAAGTCTTCGGGATAGGATTGCTTCAGGCAACTGTCATCGGCGGGCGTTTGGGCCAGGATCTGGCGCGCGATGGGGACAAGGCGCTCACGCAGGCGGGCAAAGACAGCGCTGACCGTGGAAGCGCGCATGCCATCATCGGCGAAGTCGATCAGCGGGTCGGCGATGTGCTCGTACGGCGCAAAGTATCCTGCCATCTTTCGAGAGTATTCCAAGGTCTTCTCGAGATAGGGAATGACCGCCTTGAAGTCATTGGCCGGGCGAGCCACCGTCCAGGCCATAAACGCGTCGGAACCGTGCGCGTAGAACTCGCCGAGAAAGGCGGGGGGGATCTTGACCGATTTCAGGTAGTTCCGGCGAGTCACCCGGATGAGCGAAGCGTCATCGTCATCAAATGGCAAACTGCGCTCGTAAGGTTCAAGATCATCCAGAAGCTGCCCAACGGTCTTGTCGACGAACTTCTCCTGGGCCAGACGCCCAAGCGTCGCCGATTGGCGGCCGCGGGCCGGACCGCCTCCAGGCGGCATGTAGGTGCTTTGGTCCCAATTCAGGATGGCGTTTGCCCGATTGAGGTCATCGACCTCTGACAGTCGGGCTTTGAGTTCGGCAAGTTTTGCGAGAGGATCATGGGCGGTAGACATACCTGACTATACGTCGAGATCCCAATCCCCGCGCTTCGCGCGGGGATTGGGATCTCGACGTATACACTGGACCGATGCGACCCATCTCCGAAAACGAACTGGTGACCCTTGTTGAACGAGCGGTCAACGCGCGCGCGGACCTGATCGACAGCCGTCACGAAGCCGGCTTCAGGCTCTTCAACGGCTTCTACGAGGGCTGTCCGGATCTCGCCATCGATGTCTACGCGACAACCCTGCTCGTCCACAACTACGCGGCAAACGTCGAACTCGGGGCTGCAGCAGCAAGGACGGCGGCGGCAAAGGCGCGTGAAATGCTGCCCTGGCTGACCGCGGTGCTCGTCAAGACGCGCAACAGCAGCGAACAGGCCGAGCGCAACGGCATCCTCCTTGAGGGCGGACCGCCATCGACCCG
>JAGOCU010000093.1:3541-7805 GCA_017998555.1 Thermoflexales bacterium | reverse complement strand
TGAGTACCGCTCCACCCCCGCCGTTATTGATTCAGCGCTGGGTGCTTGCGCCCGGCGCCAACCTGGAGGATTACGTTATGCCATTTACCTGGACACCGCCCACGGGAAAGTGCCCGAAGGATGTTAAGGCGCTTCGCGAAGCGCTGAAAGTGAAGGCCAAGGCCAAGTCGGGAGACCTGATCTCGGACAAGTTCAAGAAAGACCACGTGTACTCTGGGCATTCAGGGCCGGTAACGAACCTGGGCGCCACGCTGGCCAAGCTCCGGGAGTTGCCCCTGAGCACGTTGATGATCAGCTCCATGTCTGGCACCGCGCTGAAGGAAGTCCTGAATTGGATAGACAAGGCGCCGGACAACATTTTCAGCTTGCGTGGCGGCACGTGGACGATCGCCAATCGCGGCGGCGCGGTGGACGCGACCGCATCCTACAAGTTCGCAACCGTCGACCTCGAAGCGCTCAAGGCCATGAACGCCGATGACCGCGTCAAGAAGAGCCGCAAGTGGCTCACGGAGTCGATGAAGACGCCAAAAATCGCCTGCGTCTTCGACGATGACGGCACGCCGCAGATCTACCACCTGGACTACTAGAAGTCATCCCAAAAATGGCAGGCCGAGATCACGACCCTCGCGCATCGCGCGGGCGTTCTGGTCTCGGCAGCACAAAACACCGCGAGATGCAATTGGAGAAATCGTGCCAAAACCCATTATTCCTGTGATTCTGACGGTCGCGGATTGGAACGCCAAGAAAGGCGTCATCGCCAAAATGGCCGGCGAGACCGGCATTGGCGCGGCCCTGGCCAAACTGAAGGTCGAGTTTGACAAAGCGCCATGGGACGTGCTGGACCCCGATTTGGCCTACAGCGCGAACACAAAGACGGGGAAAGGCACCCTGGCGCTGGCGCAAAAGCTGGGCGCCATTGCCATCAGCAAGCAGAACACACTCGAACCAACCCGCAAAGAACTTCAGGCGATCAAAACCCTGACTGAGTCGATCGAGAAGAAGTGGAAGGCGAGCAAGATCATCCCTTCGTCGTCGACGGCGCATGTGGGCAAGATGAAGGTTGCGGCGGATCAGTTCATGGTCGCGCTGAATGCCAACAGCCGAAAGGGTGTCTGGGACGCGGAAGAGAAGCGCCTGACCCAGATTGAGTCGCGCCTGAAGGGGATCGCCCTGGAGGCCATCAAGCCGTACTTCGAATCGATCCGCAAATTCGGCACTGAGGTCAAGAAAAGCCCCACGGTGGCGAATTATGTGGGCGAGGCAAAGACGGGCTTTCACCAAAACATCCGCGGGTTGAATGCGGCCCTGGATCGCAGCCTGGAGCCCGCATGGATTGCGTGGAAGGACATCCACTGGAAGCCCCTGGCGCAGGACAGCTACAAGCCCACCAAGGATGGTGATGTGGTCGCCAAGGTGGACAAAGTGCTGGAAGTGCTGGAGGAATTAAAGAAACAAACCGGCCTGTAGCGCGCCTGGCGCTGGGTCAGAGAGCTGAAAAGGCGCAGGAAAGGATCGTCCCCGGCGAAGCCGGGGACGATCCTTTCCTGCGCCTTTTCAGCTCTCTGGGAAGCCTTCTCAGCCAATGGCAAGCATTCGCACGGGCCGTTGTGCTTGTGTTACCATCCTTCGACTATCGGCCAGTCCGGCCGATTCTGATCATGTCGATCCTGGTCTTATTCTTTTTATTCCTGTTTGTTGAGGTGCTTTATGCGCATCCCCGCTTCGCTGCACTGGGTGCTGCGATTGTGCGGCGGGATATTGCTGGGCACACTGGGTTGGGCCGCCTCCGACCTGGTGCCGCGCTCGGCGCTTCCCGCGCCGCTCGATACGCCGCTCCTTTTCCATTCGCTCGTGACCGTGATCCTCGGCGTGGTCGGGATCATCTTTTTCCCGTGGCTGCTTGCGCCCCCGCTCAATGCGCTTATTGAGCGGCTGTCGCACATGAGCGTCGCCCAGATCATCGCCGACTTCATCGGCGTTGTGACTGGGCTGGCCGTTGGCGCGCTGATCGCGATCCCGCTCGGCTATCTGCCGGACCCGTTCCGCCAGGTATTGCCGCTCGTCACGGCCCTGATCTTCGCCAATATTGGCTTTCTCCTGATGAACGCGCGCTATCGTGAGATCTTCGCGGCGCTCAACTTCAGGCTCCGCGCGGCTCCGCGAAGCGCCGAGGATGTTGCGGCGCGCGGCAAGTCGGAGGGGGACAACGAGCAGGACCTTCCTGAAGCGCCGGCGCGCGAACGCCTGCTGCTCGACACCAGCGTCATCATCGATGGGCGGATCGCCGACATCTGTACGACCGGTTTTGTGCGGGGCGAGCTGATTGTGCCGCGCTTTGTGCTGGCCGAACTCCAGCGCATCGCCGACTCGTCTGACGGGCTGCGCCGGGCCCGCGGCCGGCGCGGACTTGAAGTGCTCAAGCGCCTGCAGAAGGAGTCCCTGGCGCCCGTGCTGATCACGGACGATGACGCCCGCGCGCGTGAGGTCGATGAAAAACTGGTGATGCTGGCCAAGGAACACGGCTGGCTGATCCTGACCAATGACTTCAACCTCAACAAAGTGGCCTCGCTGCAGGGCGCCCAGGTGCTGAACATCAACGAACTCGCCAACGCCGTGAAGGCGGTGGTGCTGCCGGGCGAATCGCTGCAGGTGCAGGTGATTCAGCGCGGCAAGGACTACGACCAGGGTGTGGGCTATCTCGAGGATGGCACCATGGTGGTCGTGGAAGGCGGGGCCGCCTTTCTTGAGAAGACGCTCGACGTGACCGTGACAAAAGTGCTTCAAACCGCCGCAGGGCGGATGATTTTCGCAAAACCATGAGCCTCGCAATCTATAACTTCCTGACCGGACAAAAAGAGCCCTTCAAACCCGTGACCGAGGGCCAGGTCACCATGTATGTGTGCGGTCCAACCGTCTACGACTACTCCCACCTGGGCCACGCCAAAACCTATGTCTCCTTCGACGTGATCGTGCGCTGGCTGCGCTACAGCGGCTACAACCTGCGGTATGTGCAGAACATCACCGATGTCGGGCATCTGCTCGACGACGGCGAGGACCGGATCTTGAAGGGCGCCCGCCGCGAGCGGGTCGAGCCCATGCAGATCGTGGAAAAGTACATGCGCGAGTACTTTGCCGACATGGACGCGCTGGGCGTGGCCCGGCCGGACATCTCGCCGCGCGCGTCGGCTCACGTCCCTGAGCAGATCGAGATGATCCAGACCCTGATCGCGGGCGGACACGCCTACGTCGTGAACGGCTCGGTCTACTTCAGCGTTGAATCGTTCAACGAGTACGGCAAATTGAGCGGACGCAAGGTCGAGGATATGGAAGCCGGAAAGCGCGTCGCCGTCCGCGACGAAAAGCGCCACCCGCAGGACTTCGCGCTCTGGATCAACGCGCCCGAGGCCCACATCCTGCAATGGCCGTCGCCGTGGGGGCGGGGTTACCCGGGTTGGCACATCGAGTGCTCGGCCATGGCCGCCAAGTATCTGGGCGAGACCTTCGACATTCACGGGGGCGGTGTCGACAACATCTTCCCGCACAACGAATGCGAAATCGCCCAGAGCGAGTCAGCCCATGGCAAACCCTTCGCCAACTACTGGATGCTGGGCGGCACCCTGCTGATCGACGGGGTCAAGATGAGCAAGTCGCTGGGCAATTTCGTCACGATCAAGGACGCGCTCGAGCGGCATCGCCCGGAGGCGCTGCGGATGTTCATCCTGAGCGGCCTGTATCGCAGCCCGGCTGACTTCAGCGAGTCCGCGCTCGAAGCGGCCAGCAAAGGCTCCGACCGGCTGAATACAGCCGCTCGCCGGGTGCGCGAGGCGCTCAAGAATCCCCCGGATCTCGGTCCCGAGGCGACGCCGGAGATGACCAACAACCTGATCGAGACCCTCGACCAGATGCGAATGCGTTTTGCCAGCGCCATGAACGACGATTTCAACGCGCCTTTGGCGCTGTCGGTCCTTTTCGACCTGGGCACCGAAGCGAATCGCTGGATAGACAAGGGCATTGCCACCCGCGAGGCGCTCGAGCAGGCGGACAACATCTTTCGTGAGCTGGGCGGC
The DNA here is from genome assembly GCA_017998555.1 of Thermoflexales bacterium. Taxonomy (GTDB): domain Bacteria; phylum Chloroflexota; class Anaerolineae; order J036; family Brachytrichaceae; genus Brachythrix. The sequence goes on along the minus strand of JAGOCU010000093.1, from coordinate 3,738 downwards.
GATGTCCTGGGTGTGATCCGGGCGGGCGAGGCGGCTAACAGCGGCAGCGCAGTCCGCGAGGCCGGCCTGGTCCAGATGCTCATTGAACTTCGCGCGCAAGCCCGCGCCTCCCGCGACTTCGCCCGCGCCGATGCCATCCGCAACCAGCTCGCCGCGCTCGGCGTGACGCTGGAGGACGGGCCGAAGGGGACGGGGTT
>JAGOCU010000093.1:0-3441 GCA_017998555.1 Thermoflexales bacterium | reverse complement strand
ATGAGCTACATCGAATCCATCCTCGCCCGTGAGATCCTCGACTCGCGCGGCAATCCGACCATCGAGGTTGACATCGTTACCGACGAGGGCATTCTGGCCCGCGCGGGGGTGCCCAGCGGGGCCAGCACCGGCGCCCACGAGGCCTGGGAGCTGCGCGACACCGACGACAAGAAGCGCTTTGGCGGCAAGGGCGTGCGCAAAGCCGTCAACCACATCAACACCGAGATCGCCGCCGCGCTCGATGGCTGGGAGGTCACCGACCAGACCGGCATCGACAAGGTCCTGATCGAATTGGACGGGACCGACAACAAGAGCAACCTCGGCGCGAATGCCATCCTGGGCGTGAGCCTGGCCGCCGCCCGGGCCGCCGCCGCGACGGTGGGTCTGCCCCTCTTCCGCTACATCGGCGGGGCCGACGCCCACGTGCTGCCGACCCCGATGATGAACATCATGAACGGCGGCAAGCACGCCGACAACAGCAGCGACTTCCAGGAGTTCATGGTCCTGCCGGTCGGCGCGCCCAACTTCACCGAGGCGCTGCGCTGGGGGGCCGAGGTCTATCACTCGCTGGGCAAGGTGCTGAAAGGCAAGGGCTTCGCCACCAACGTCGGCGATGAAGGCGGTTTTGCGCCCAGCCTCAAGAGCAATGCCGAGGCGGTTGAAGTCATTCTGACCGCCATCGAGAAGGCCGGCTACAAGCCCGGCGTCGATGTCGCCATCGCCCTTGACCCGGCCGTGACCGAGCTCTATGAGGACGGCAAATACAAGCTCCCGCGCGAGGGCAAGTCGCTCAGCAGCGAGGAGATGGTCGCCTATTGGGCCGACTGGGTCAAGAAGTATCCGATCGTGTCGATCGAGGATGGCATGGCCGAGGATGATTGGGCCGGCTGGCAGCTCATGATGAAGACCATGGGCGACAAGATCCTGCTGATTGGCGACGATCACCTCGTGACCAACGTTGACCGGATCAAGCGCGCGATCGCCGAGCGCACCTGCAACGCGCTGCTGTGCAAGGTCAACCAGATCGGCACGCTGACCGAGAGCATCGCCGCGGTGCGGATGAGCCACAAGGCTGGCTGGGCCGTGGCGGTCAGCCATCGCAGCGGCGAGACTGAGGACACGACCATCGCCGACCTGGCGGTGGCGCTGAACACCGGTTTGATCAAGACCGGCGCGCCCGCGCGCGGCGAGCGCATCGCCAAATACAACCAGCTCCTGCGGATCGAGGAGCAGCTCGAGGATGGCGCGGCCTACGCCGGCCGCATGGCCCTGAAGTAAGGGGTTCGCGAGCGCCATTTCCCGGCCCTGCCGGGAAATGGCGCTCGCGAATTGTCTGAGAGTATCCCGAGAAGCGCGCCCAATTTTCCGCCGCTCACCTACAATCCACGGATGTTCTCAATTCGTCACGCGCTGGCCGGCGCGATTGCGCTGGTGCTGGCTGCCTGCGCGAACCCGGCGGGTGCACCTGGGCCGACACCCGTCCCGACTCCGGCTGCGATGGCTGAAGAGAAGCCGGCGCTGATCGAGTTCTACGCCGACTGGTGAGCGTCTTGCGAGGCGCTGCAGCCGGTCGTTGGCCGGCTCGAAGAGGAGTTTGGAGATCGGATGCGCTTTGTTCGGGTTGACTTCGACGATCCCGACAATCGCGCGCTGGCGCGCCAGTACGCGATCAGTGGCGTGCCGTATGTATTGATGCTTGATGCCCGGGGCGAGGTCATCAAACGCCGGGGCGGGAACCTGAACCCGGCTCTGTATCGACAAGATGTGCTTGCGGCATTGGCGCAAAGATAGACCGAAAACATGATGAAACTGACTCGACGAAGCTTGCTGAAGCTGGGCGCGCTGAGCGCCGCGCATGGCTTCATGCCGCCGCTGCCGCCGCTGCCATTTGTGGACGGCAAGGAAGCGCCGCCAACCGCGCGTCGCCCCGTCATCTCCTTCGCCCGCGCCATCTCGTGGGGCATCCGGGTATATGCCGAGCCCGACTTCAACGCCAAGGTGATGGACCTGATGTCGGCGGATGAGACCCGGCCGGTCTACGCTGAACTCGTGACCGCCTCCGGTTCGTCCTACAACAAACGCTGGTTTGAGATTGATGGCGGGTTTGTCTACTCCAGCCTGATCCATATCGTGCCATGGGAGTACAACCCGAGCATCACGGATGCGGGCAAGGAAGGGTTCTGGGGCGAGGTGACCGTGCCCTTTACCGACTCGCGCGTGGCGCCGTCGCTGTCCGCAGCCCGCACCAAGTATCGCTATTACGGCGGCACGACCTACAAAGTCATCAAGGCCGTGCCTGGAAGGGACGCCGCTGATCCCAAAAACCCGGACCCGGCCAAGGCCGGCTTCGACTACGACTGGTGGTACCAGGTCGAAGACGAGAGCTTCCCCGGGCTGTATTTTGTCCCGGCCCGCCATTTGCGCCAGGTGCCTCAGTCTGAATTCACGACCCTCTCGCCCGACGTGGATCCGCGCGACAAACGGATCGAAGTGCGCCTCGCGGACAAGCGGGTAATCGCGTATGAAAAGGGCAAGGAGGTCTACGTGGCTCGTTGCGCGTCGGGCGCGCGATTCAGCGCTGACAAGGATTTTCGCACGCCACCTGGCCAGTACCGGGTCTTTCGCAAGACCCCGAGCCAGCACATGTATGGCGGGGCATTTGGCGACAACGACTATTTCGACCTCCCCGGCATTCCCTGGGTGAGCTACTTCACCAGCAGCGGCATTGCCTTTCACGGCGCCTACTGGCATAACGACTATGGCAGCGAGCGCAGCCATGGCTGCATCAACCTGCTGGACAACGATGCGCGCTGGATTTATCGCTGGACGACCCCGCGCAGCGAACTCACGGACCGCTATACCATTTCGTCCACCTTTACCGAAGGCACAGCCGTGACGGTCACGGGCTTCAACGGTTAACCCCCTGATTGCGTCAGGCTTTCACCACAAAGACACAAAGGCACAAAGAGAGTAATCTGACCACTTTGTGCCTTTTTGGTGAAAACCTGAGGTTGTCAGCGGTCACACCCAAGAGGATCATCAATGTCCCAAAGATCCGGAATTCCCGATTTCAAGTCCGCCACCCAGCGCGCCCATGCGGACTTGGGCGAGGCGGCGGCCCAGCGCCTGCTGGATGCCGGCCGGGCCTGGGATCTGGCGTCTGTGCTGCGCGCGCGCGGCGCGTTGATCTTCCCCCACGTCAGTATTGGCGTGTGCGGCCATCACATTGCCTCGGTCGTTCATGCCTGCCTTGACTGTGGCGCGTCAAAGGTCTTGGCGGTGGGCGTTTTGCACGCCCTGAACGATGACCTTCAGGCCGCCCGGGTGCGGGTGGCCCAGGGCGGGGAGGTGGCTCGCGAGGCGGCGTGGGGGACCCAGGGGCCGGGACTGGATGGGCGCGCGGATTGGCGCAACGAGTTTTCGCTGCTCAATTTCCTGTTC
>JAGOCU010000092.1 GCA_017998555.1 Thermoflexales bacterium | reverse complement strand
ATGCAACTCGGCGCGTTTTCAGTCAGTCTGACCGTCAAAGACATCCAGGCTTCGAAGAGCTTCTATGAGAAATTCGGTTTCAGCGTCTTCGGCGGGAATGCCGCCCAGAATTGGCTGATCCTGAAGAATGGGGAGTGCATCATCGGCCTGTTCCAGGGGATGTTCGAGAAGAACATCCTGACGTTCAATCCGGGCTGGGACAGCAACGCGCAAAATGTCGCGGCATTCACCGATGTGCGCGAGTTGCAGCGCCAGCTCAAGGCGCACGGCGTGACGTTTGCGCAGGAAGCGGACGAGACCACCAGCGGGCCGGCGAGCTTCGTCGCGGTGGACCCTGACGGCAACCCCATCCTCGTCGACCAGCACGTCTAGTTGGGCTGCTGAATGATTCTGACGCCCGGACGTCTCACGCGGAGGACGCGGAGGCGCGGAGAGAACATGAATGCCTGAAACATCTGGGCGCCTACCTGGGGCGGAGCCATGACCTACACCATTCGGCCGTATGCAGGCGACGACGCGCCATTTCTGTGCGAGGCAGCGACGGAGTCGGTTGATACCGTCTATCGTTGGCTGCCGTGGTGTCATCCGGACTACAGCCTCGATGAGGCGCGCGAGTGGGTGACTCGGCAGGTGGCGGCCTTTGCCGAGGGCGCCGAATACGAGTTTGTCATCGTCTCGCCGTCTGGGCGCTTTGCGGGTGGTTGTGGCATCAACCTGATTGATCGCATCAACCGCCGAGCGAACCTGGGTTACTGGGTCCGCTCGTCCGAAGCGGGCCGCGGCGCGGCGACCGATGCGGCTCGCCTGGCAGCGGCCTGGACGTTTGCGCACACAGACCTGATCCGGGTTGAGATTCTGGCAGCCGTGGGTAACGTTCGGAGCCAACGCGTTGCGGAGAACGCCGGCGCGGCCCGCGAGGGTGTCCTGCGCCGGCGTCTATTGCTGCACGGCGTGTCGCACGATGCGGTCCTGTTCTCGATTCTGCGGCCCACCGCGGCGGATGAGGCGGGCAGGTGACCGGTGAGCTGAACGTGGGCGCGTTTCTGGGGCTGGTTTCCGGCAGGCGCGGCCATTTCCGGCTCGAGTCCGGCCACCACAGCGATCTGTGGCTTGATCTCGACCCATTGTTCGCCAATCCGCGGGCGGTCGATCCCTTCGTGACCGTCTTGTCCGCCGCGCTCGCCCCGCACGGGGCGTCGATCATCTGCGGTCCGTTGCTGGGTGGCGCCTTCCTCGCTCAACTCGTCGCGCGTGCGCTCGGCGCCGAGTTCTGCTTCACCGAGCGGGTCACGGCCGGGCCGGGCGCAGGGCTGTTCCAGGCGCGCTATCGCCTGCCGCAGGCATTTGCCGCGCGAGTCGCCGGCAAGCGGGTCGCCATGATCGATGACGTGATGAGCGCCGGCTCCGCCCTGCGCGGCACATATGCCGCGTTGCTGGCCCACGGGGCGATTCCCGTCGCGGCCGGCGCGCTGCTGGTTCTGGGTACGACCGGCGTCGACTTCTTCACCCAGCGCGGCATGCCGGTCGAGGCGGCCGTCCGCGACCGGCATGCCCTCTGGCCGCCAACCGACTGCCCGCTGTGCGCCGCGCGGCAGGCGTTTGAAAGCCCGACTGACGCGGCATGATCCCGCGCAGTCCCATCGATCGTGTCAAGTTCGCGGGGTGGAATCCTGGTGCTAAACCCCCGCGTCTGGCCGGGAGGAACAAGATTGTCACGCATCCAACAATTCTTCAAGTCTATTCTGCCGAGGACCTGGGCCGAGAGCATGGAGGCCTATTCGCGCGCCTGGAAAGTGCGCTGTTCGTGCGGTTTTGAGCGATCAGTGTGGGAGATGGGCGGGATCCGCTGGAACGCAGGTCGTGGCCGGCCGCGCTGGTTTTGCGCTTGTCCGCAATGTGGACGGCGCAGTTGGCACACGGTCGTTCGCGGCATCGCTGCCGCGCAGCCGCCTTCCGGCGGTTGATGTCCCAATCGCCACTCGTGAGCGATCTAGCCGAATTCAACAACCGGCAATACTTAGGCCTTGAACCCGACGCAAGGCCGGCGCGGACGTGCCCGCGCCGGTCCCCGGCGCAGCCGGCCCTCACGTCTCGGGAATCGGACTACACTTACGCGTGAAGACTGCATCGTTTCAAAGTCAGGATATTCCTCGTACGTGTTCGAGGCTCCCGGCAGCCGAGTGACAGAAGCTCAAAAAAGCCGTGCGTGACGTTGCGCGACTCGCCTCTCCATTTCCGCGGCAGGAAGCCCAAGGAGATGCGCCATGCCGCCAAAGTTCGTCTCCCCGTCGCATGCAAGCCTACGATTGGGCTGGATACCTGTGCTGGCCTCGGCCCTGGCCGTTTGGCTGGGCACGGGCGCGATTGCGCCGCCGCCGGCCGGTCCAGACGGAACGCAGCCGGTATGGACGAGCGCGGATAGCGGTCCGGGCTCCTTGCGCCAGGCCATCGCCGATGCCGCGCCGGGCGACACGCTTTATTTCGGCGGCAACCTGTCCGGGCAGACCATCACCCTGAGCAGCACCCTCGTTATCACCAAGAACCTGACCATTGACGGCGTCGGCCTGGTCACGCCCGTTGCGATCAGCGGCAACAACGCGGTGCGGGTCGTGCTCGTCAGCAACAATGCCCGTGTGACGCTGGCCAACCTGACCCTGACCCATGGGAAGGACAGCGGCTCGTTCTGCCTCAACGTAGAACCCTGCGGTGGCGGCCTCAAGTTGGATGCCGGTTCGGTCGTGACCCTGGCCACCAGCACGGTGTTCAGCAACGTGGCCTACATCGGCGGCGGCATCGTCAGCAGGGGCACACTGACGGTGCTGAACAGCACCATCAGCGGCAATGTGGCCAACTCGTCCGGCGGCGGCATCGCCAACCTCACGCCCGGCGCGCTATACGTGCTCAACAGCACATTCTCGGGCAACACCGCGCTCAATGGCAGCGCCATCTTCAACGAGGACGCCCTGACCCTGCTCAACGGCACACTATCGGGCAACACCAGCACGGCCGCGGGCGGCGGCGGTCTCCGCGATACCAGCAGCGAGCTGGTGATTCGAAACACCCTCATCGCCAACAGCACCGGCGGGGATTGCGCAAAGCCCAGCGGCAGCATCGTCTCCAACGTGCGCAACCTGATCGAAGACGGGACGTGCAGCCCCGCGCTCTCGGGCGATCCTGGCCTGGGTCCGCTGGCAGGCAATGGCGGCAGCACGGACACCCATGCGCTTGCGCCGGGCAGCATCGCCATCGACGCGGGCGACGCCAGCGCCTGCCTCGCCACCGACCAGCGCGGTCTCGCCCGCCCGCAGAACGAGACCTGCGACATCGGGGCGTATGAGGCGCCGGCCATGTCGATCCTGCACCTTTCCAAGAACGTCACGCCGGCGATCGGTGTGCCCTATCACGCGGTCGTCACCTACACGGTCGTGCTGTCCAACTCCGGGTCGGCCATCGCCGCCGCCGCCCGCCTGACCGATGCGCTTCCATCGCAGGTGGACTTCCGAGGTTGGATCACCAACGCCGGCGCGAGCGTCGCCGGCGACGTGATTGGCTGGAACGGCGCCCTGGCCAGCCGGCAGGCCATCACCTTCGCCTGGACGGCCACCCATACCGGTCTGTATAACGACAGCGTGCTCAACGCGGTCCAGGCCGGCGACGGGGTGATCGAACGGAGCGCGACGGCCACGTTCGCCGTCACCTGCGCGACCAGCGCCACGGTCCAGAACACGCTGGACAACGGCGTTGGCAGCCTGCGACAGGGGCTGGCCGACGTGTGCCCGGGCGCTCAGGTGGACTTCGCCCCGGCCCTGGCCGGGCAAAGCATTCCCTTGACCAGCGCGTTGACCCTCAACAAGAACGTCACGGTGGACGGCCGGGCCCTGGCGACGCCCGTCGTCGTTGATGGCAACAACGCGGTCAGGATCCTCCGTGTCATGAGCAATGTCAGCGCGACCCTGACCGGGTTGACCCTGGCGCACGGAAGAGGGCATCCCGCCGGCGCGTTGCTAGTCGACACCGGGTCCGTCGTGACACTGACCAACGCCACGGTGCTTAGCAGCACCAGCACGAGCGATGGCGGAGGGGTCTACAACTACGGCACGATGCTGGTGTTGAGCAGCACCTTCGCCGGGAACAGCGCCAGCATTGACGGCGGCAGTTTCTACAACGTGGGCAAGTTGACCCTGCAAGGCAGCACCTTCACCGGCAACACCTCCAATGATGACGGCGGCGGACTCTACAACCGCGGCGTCCTGAGCGCGCAGGGCAATACCTTCACCCGGAACCGCTCGAATGATGATGGCGGCGGCCTCTATGTCGAGGGGGCCGGGCCCGCGCTGGTGACGAATACCACGTTCTCGGCCAACACATCCGGGTATTGGGGCGGCGCCATCTGCACCGGGAGCAGCGGCGTCATCACCCTGACCAACAGCACCCTCGCCGGCAACGGGGCCTCGGTGGCCGGCGGCGGCGTGCGGAATCTGGGCAAGTTGTCCCTCCGCAACACCATCATCGCCAACAGCGGCCCTGGCGCCGACTGCACGAATGTGGGCACCCTGCTCAGCAATGTCAACAACCTGGTCAAGGATGGCACCTGCAGCTCGGCCCTTTCGGGCGATCCGGTCCTGGGCCCGTTGGCCGACAACGGCGGGGGAACCCTCACCCACGCGCTGTGGCCCGCCAGCCCGGCGATCGATGCGGCCAGCGATGCCGCCGACATCTGCCCGGCCGCCGACCAGCGCGGCGTGACGCGACCGCAGAATCTGCATTGCGACATTGGCGCGGTCGAGGCTCCGACGCGGCTGCCTCTGCTCGTCAAGTCGGTGGCGCCGGTCAGCGATGTCCCGTTGCATGGGGTTGTCACTTACACCCTGCTCCTCAGCAACCGTGGCAGCGAGAACGACCCCGACGTGTGGATGACCGATACGCTGCCGGCGCAGGTGGCTTTCGGCGGTTGGGTACAGAACGCCGGGGCGAGCCGGGCAGGCGCCACGCTCTCCTGGCGCGGCGCGGTGGGTACGTCCTCGGCGTTTGTCTTTGTCTTCACCGCCACCCACACCGGCGATTTCTACAATGAGACCATCCTCAATACCGCCCAGGTGAGCGGCACCGCGCAGGCGAGCGCCGCGTCGGCGGCGTTCAGCATCGCCTGCACGCCGGCCGATACGGTGCAGAACACCTTTGATGACGGGGTCGGAAGCCTGCGCCAGGCATTGCGCGGCGTGTGCGCCGGCGGGTACATCGACTTTGCGCCCAGCCTGGCGGGGCAGACGATCGGGCTGAGCGACAGTCTGGTCGTGACAAAAAACGTGACCGTTGACGGGATGGGATTGGCCATGCCGGTCACGCTCAGCGGCAACGGCGCGGTCCGCATCCTCAAGGTCGGCGGCAACGCTCGGGTGACCCTGGCGGGCCTGGCGCTCGCACGGGGGAACGATCTGGGCGCGGAGTGCAGCGATGGCTCCATCAGCCGATCGTGCGGCGGCGCGCTCAAGATCGACGCCGGCGCCGCGGTGACGCTGACGGATAGTACTGTCCAAAGCAGCACCGCCTATTACGGCGGGGGCGTCAGCAACTTTGGCGCGCTGCTGATTCGGGCCAGCACCTTTGCGGCCAATGTGGCGGGATGGGACGGCGGCGGGCTCTACAACAAGGGCAGCATGACTGTGCTCAACAGCACGGTCTCAGGCAACAACGCCTACTACGGCGGCGGTATCTGTGGCGTGGATGGCGTCACGACGCTGCAAAACAGCACGCTGTCCGGAAACACCGCCAGTGGCGGCGGCGGAGGCGGCCTGCGCCACTCCGGCGGGACGTTGCACTACAGCAATACGCTCATGGCCGGCAACTTCACCGGCGGCGATTGCCACGTGAGCGCCGCCAGCGTCATCTCGACCAATGTGAATAATCTCGTCCAGAACGGCGCGATCTGCAACCCGACGTTCACGAGCGACCCCGTCCTCGCCCCGCTGGCGGACAACGGCGGGCGCACCTGGACCCATGCGCTGCTGGCCGGCTCGGCGGCCATCGACGCGGGCGGGGACACGTGTCCGGCCACTGACCAGCGCGGGGTGGGCCGCCCCATTGGCCTGCATTGCGACATCGGCGCAGTCGAGGCGCCCCTTCAGCTCCCCGATCTGAGCAAGACCGTCGCGCCGACCAGCAGCGCGCCGTACCACGGTGTGGTCACCTACACCCTGCAGCTTGGCAATGGCGGCCTGCTGACCGATCCCGATGTGTGGCTCACCGACACGCTGCCCGCCCAGGTGGATTTCGGTGGTTGGATCACCCGCTCCGGCGCGAGCGTGGCCGGCGACACGATCACCTGGCACGGGGCGGTGAACACGTCCACCCACTACGTCTTTGTCTTCACCGCGACCCAGACCGCCGGTTATGTCGAAACCGTGGTCAACACGGCCCGGGCGAGCGGCAACGCGCAATCGAGAAACGCTTCGGCGGCGTTCACCGTCGAATGCGGTCCCAGGATCACGACGCAGAATACTCAGGACAGCGGCGCGGGCAGCCTGCGCCAGGCGCTGATTGAGGTCTGCGCCGGCGGGCTGATCGACTTCGCGCCCGGTCTGGCAGGGCAGACGATTGCGTTGGATACCAGCGTGGTCGTCAGCAAGGATGTCAGCATCGACGGCCGCGCCCTGGCGACGCCGGTCACGCTCAGCGGCAAGGATGCCATTCGCATCCTGCAGGTGACTGGCAATGCCCGGGCTGCTCTGGCCGGGATGACCTTCACCCGCGGCAGGTCGCCCGGGACCGAGTACGGCGGCGCGCTGAAGGTGGACGCCGGCGCAAGCCTGACCCTGACAAACAGCACACTCTTCAGCAACACCGCCTACTACGGCGGCGGGCTCTTCACCTCCGGCGTGGTCACTGTGCTGAATAGCACGCTCTACAGCAACACCGCGGGTTGGGCCGGCGGCGGATTGTCGGCGCAGAGTCCCGGCGTGCTGTTCGTGCAGAACAGCACACTCTCCGGCAATACGGGGCCCTATGGCGGCGCCATCGTGAATGAGGCTACGGTGATCGTGTTGAACAGCACGATGCTGAACAACACGTCGAATCCGGGCAATGGCGGGGGCGTGCGCAGCGTCGGCAGTCTCTCCCTGCGCAACACGGTCATCGCTGGCAGTGGCGCCAGCGTCGATTGCGTGAAGGTCGGCGGGGTGATCGTGACGAACACCTACAGCCTGATCGGAGATGGCTCGGCCACCTGCAGCGCCAGCGCTATTGGCCTCCTGACCGGCGACCCGCTGCTGGGCCCCCTGGCCGAGAATGGCGGGGGCACCCGCACCCATGCGCCTCTGGGAATGTCACCCGTGCTCAATGCGGTTTGGGACGCCAGTTGCCCGGCATTCGATCAGCGCGGGGTGGCGCGGCCGTATGGTCCGCGCTGCGACATTGGCGCGGTTGAGGGCCGGCCCGAAGCGGACGTGTCCAAATCCGTCGCGCCGACCGGCCCGATCACCTATCACGGCGTCGTCACCTACACGGTTCTGGCCCGAAACACCGGGGCGCTGACCGATACGGCGGTCAGCGTGTCGGATACGCTGCCCGCAAAGGTGATCTTCGGCCAGTGGGTCGAGAAGCCCTCTGGCGCCACGCTGATCAGCGGCAACCGGGTGAGCTGGAGCGGGGTTCTGACCGCCGGCAACGTCCTGACAGTCTCCTGGACGGCCCTGCACATCGGCGATTACGGCGACATCATCACCAACACCGCCGTCATCAGCGGCACGACCCGAAAAGACACGGATTCGGCAACCTTCTCCGTGATCGTTTTGGAAAGCGGTCTGACCGAGCGGGCCTATCTGCCTATGGCCCTACGATAGGATCTCCTGCACG
>JAGOCU010000091.1:6598-7881 GCA_017998555.1 Thermoflexales bacterium | reverse complement strand
GGCAACTGGCGCGCGCTGTATGACGAGACGCGGGCCTTCCGGGAGGCATGCGGCCCTGCCCACCTGAAGACAATCCTCGCCACGGGCGAACTGGCGACGCTCAGGAATGTCTACCGGGCCAGCCTCATCTGCATGATGGCCGGCGCGGATTTCATCAAGACCAGCACCGGCAAGGAGACTGTGAACGCCACCCTGCCGGTTAGCCTGGTGATGGCGCGGGCGATTCGCGAGTATCAGGCCCGGACCGGCGCGAAGGTGGGGTTCAAACCCGCCGGCGGACTGCGCACCGCAAAACAGGCCATCGATTGGCTGATCCTGATGAAGGAGGAGCTGGGTGACGAATGGCTGACCCCCAGCCTCTTTCGTATTGGCGCGAGTTCGCTGCTGGCCGACATCGAACGCCAGCTCGAGCACTACGTGACTGGCGCCTACTCGGCCGGTTTCCGGCATCCCATGCAATAAACCGCGCTCCGCTCGCGCGCGCGAAGGCATCCACACATGACCAAGGTCGCAGAAATACTGAGCACGATGGAATACGGCCCTGCCCCCGAAAGCGCCAAACTCGCCAACCAATGGCTTGACGCGCATGCGCGGGCATTCGGGATGTACATCGGGGGTCAATGGACCGCGCCCACCCCGGAACGCATGATTGACGTCATTAACCCGTCAACCGCGAAGCGGATCGCGGCCATCAGCCACGGCAGCGCTGAAGATGTCGACGCGGCGGTCGCAGCAGCGCGGAAGGCCTACAAGTCCTGGTCAGCCCTGCCCGGACACGCCCGGGCGAAACTCATGTATGGCCTGGCGCGCAAGATTCAGAAGCATGCCCGGCTGCTGGCGGTCCTTGAAACGATGGACAACGGCAAACCGATCCGCGAAACGCGCGATATCGATATCCCGCTGGTGGCCCGCCATTTCTACCATCACGCCGGCTGGGCCCAGGTCATGGACGCTGAGCTGCCCGGTTACGCGCCCGTTGGCGTGGTGGGTCAGGTCGTGCCGTGGAACTTCCCGTTGCTCATGCTCGCCTGGAAAATCGCGCCGGCCATCGCGGCCGGCAACACCATCGTGCTCAAGCCGTCCAAGTGGACGTCGCTCTCGGCCCTGGCCTTCGCTGAGCTGTGCGACGACGCGGGGATTCCGCCGGGGGTGGTCAACATCATCACCGGCGACGGCGGCACCGGCGATATTCTGCTGCAGCACCCCGGGATTGACAAGATCGCCTTTACCGGGTCGACCGAAGTCGGCCGCCACATCCGCAACGTGACTGCCGGCAGCGGAAA
>JAGOCU010000091.1:0-6498 GCA_017998555.1 Thermoflexales bacterium | reverse complement strand
TGGATCAACTCGACCAACGTCTTTGACGCCGCCGCCGGATTTGGCGGATACCGCGAGAGCGGATACGGCCGCGAAGGCGGCCGCGAAGGCATGTTCGAGTATCTCAAGCCGCGCGGGCTGTATTCCGAGAGCGCGCCGGCTCTCCTCCCGGCCGCCTCGGGCGCAAACAATCGGGCTGTTCTGGCCGGCGTTACGCGCCTGAACAGTCTGATCGACCGGACACCCAAAAACTACATAGGCGGCAAGCAGGCCCGACCGGATTCAGGCTATAGCCGTGCGGTGCGAGGATCCAACGGCGAATTGATTGGCGAGGTCGGCGACGGCAATCGCAAAGACATCCGAAATGCGGTCGAGGCCGCCCGGGCCGCGTCGGGCTGGTCCGCGCAGACCGCCCATAACCGGGCGCAGGTCGTCTACTACATCGCCGAGAATCTTGCGGCGCGGCGGGTCGATTTCGCCGCGCGGCTGTCACAGTCGACCGGCGCGGATGCCGGCGACGCGCTGGCCGAAGTGGACGCGTCAATCGATCGCCTGTTTACGTTTGCGGCCTGGAGCGACAAATACGACGGCGCGGTGCATCGCACGCCGTATCGCGCGATCACACTCGCGTTCAATGAGCCCATGGGCGTGATCGGCGTGGTCTGCCCGGACGACCGGCCGTTGCTGAGTCTCGTCACCCTGATGGCCGGCGCCATGGCGATGGGGAATGCCGTCGTCGTCGTCCCGTCGGAAGCGCATCCTCTTCTGGCCACCGATCTGTATCAGGTGCTGGACACGAGCGATGTGCCCGGCGGGGTCGTCAATCTGGTCACCGGCCCGCGGGCTGACCTGGCAAAAGTGATGGCCGAGCATATGGACATCGACGCGATGTGGTGCTTCGCGGCGCCAGAGCTGGTCACCCTGACCGAGCGCGCATCCATCGGCAACATGAAGCGGATGTGGACGAGCAGCAAACGCGTGAATTGGGAATCAGGCGAGGCCGGGTTGATTCAGGAAATCCTGCGTCAGGCCACCCAGGTCAAAAACGTGTGGGCGCCCTACGGCGCCTGACCCCAAAAACTTGTTCCCGAAGGTGATATCCCCCGGCTCCGCCGGGGGATATCACCTTCGGGAATAGGTTTTGATGGCTATGGCTTATCGCGTCGAATGAATCCGAGCCGATCGGACGGCCAGTACGAGAACCAGACCCGGCCCACGATTGCGTCCGCCGCGACCGCCCCCCACACCCGGCTATCCACAAAAAAGGCGCGATTGTCGCTCAGAACAAAATACTGATCAGCTTTTAGGTTGACTTCAATCGTTAGAGATACCGGGGTGCCGGCGCCAATGATGGCGCTGGGGAGATAAGGCTCGTTCAACGGCTGGCCATCCACGAACAGCTGGGTGCCCCGCAGGTCTATTTTTTCACCGGGCAGACCCACGATTCGGCGCGCGGCCGAACGGCCTGGATTGGTGGGAATCCGAACCGCGACGAGGTCGCCCCGCTGAGGCGGCGCGAGGAGATAGCTCAACCGGCTGACGAGGATCTGCTGTTCGGGTGTGATGGCGGGACGCATGCCCTCGTCGCCCACGTCGAGGTTCGCGATCAGGCTCTGGCTGATTCCCACCAGGATCAACCCGGCCAGGATAATCTCGAGCGCCGCCATCCACAGCGAGCGCGTGGGACGCGATTGCGCATCGACGACCCCAGACTCGGCGGTTTCTTCATCCGGCAGCGCGGGAAGCGAACTCATGGAATCCCGAAGTTTACCGTTAGAATTGGTTCGATCCCAACCCTGCTTCCATTTGGAGGCGATATGCCCTGGCCCGGCATATGCCGGGCCAGGGCATATCGCCTCCAAAAGTGATCCCCATGAACAGAACCAGCGGCGTACTCCTCCACCCCACATCCCTTCCCGGCCGCTTTGGCATTGGCGAGTTCAGCGACGAAGCCTATCGCTTTGTCGACTGGCTCGTTTCAGCGGGTCAGACGCTGTGGCAGGTGATGCCGCTGGGTCCGACCGGCTACGGCGACTCCCCGTATCAGTGCTTCTCGGCGTTTGCAGGCAACCCGTTGTTGATCGGGCTCGACGCGTTGACGCGGGATGGCGCGTTGACGGCCGAAGACCTGGCTGACGCGCCTACCTTCCCGGATGCAAAAGTCGATTTCGGGCCCGTGATCAACTACAAGAAGGCGATTTTGCGCAAATCGTACGACCGGTTTGCGGCGGGCGCGAGCGCCGGGCAGCGCCAGGAATTTGCCCGATTTTGCGCCGAAAACGCGAGCTGGCTCGACGATTACGCCCTCTTTATCGCCATCAAGGATGCCCACAATGGAAATGTCTGGAACACGTGGGAATCCGACATCGCCCGGCACGAGCCAGCGGCGCTGCGCGAATGGCGCGAACGCCTGGCCGACCCGATCGAGGCCCAGCAGTACTACCAGTATCAGTTCTTCCGGCAATGGTCAGCCCTCCGTGCCTATGCGAATGAGCGCGGCGTGAAGATCGTCGGCGATATCCCCATCTTTGTCGCCTTTGACAGCGCCGACGCCTGGTCGCACCGGGACGAGTTCCACTTTGACGAGGCGCTACAGCCCACCGTCATTGCCGGCGTGCCGCCCGATTACTTCAGCCCGACCGGTCAACGCTGGGGCAATCCCCTGTATCGCTGGGAAGTCATGCAGCGCCGCGGATTCGCGTGGTGGATCGAGCGCTGCAAAGCGGCGTTTGGCCTGTATGACGTGCTCCGGATCGATCACTTTCGCGGCTTTGAGGCGTTCTGGGAAGTTCCGGCATCCGAGCCGACCGCCATGAAGGGCCGCTGGGTCAAGGGCCCGGGGCTCGAGCTGTTCCAGGCCATCGAACGGGCGCTTGGCGGGCTGCCCATCATCGCCGAGGATCTGGGACTGATCACGCCTGAAGTTGAGGCGTTGCGCAATGCGTGCGGCTTTCCGGGCATGCGCGTGCTGCAGTTCGCATTCGTCGCCGATACCGCCTCGGCCTTCCTTCCCCACAACTACGTCCCCAACACCGTCGCCTATGTCGGCACGCATGACAACGACACCACGCTGGGATGGTGGGCGACCCTCGACGGGCCGACCCGGGCTCAGGTGACGAACTACACCGGAACCAGCGGCGCCGATATTGCGTGGGATCTGATTCGGGCGCTCTCGGTCTCCGTGGCCTCAACCGTCGTCTTCACCTTGCAGGACCTGATGGGGCTGGGGGCCGAGGCCCGCATGAATCTGCCCGGCCGCGCCGGCGGGAACTGGGGCTGGCGTTTCACACCGGGCATGCTGAGCGGCGATATTGCCCAGAGACTGAGGACGATGACCGAAACCTACGGCCGCGCGCCCTGAAAACGGCAAAGCGGGCGCCTGCCCGGACACAGGCGCCCGCTTTGCCCAACGATCTGCTCTATCTTCCGAACAGACCGCCCAGCGCGCCCGCCGCGGCGCCAAGATCCGGGCCCTTGCCGGACAGCACGCCGTCGATCTGGCCCGCGATCGGCGCGGGCAGTTTGTCCTTGAGAAACGCCAATACCGCTTCGGCAGCCTGCCTGGCAGCCGCGGGCGGCAGTCCGGTCTTCTCGGAAACAGTCTTGATCAGTTCATCCATGTCAGTACTCCTTTGGGTCTGGGTGAGGTCACGATCCCGAGAATCGCGCGGGATCGTGATCTCACCCGGTACATTTCAGCACGGCCACGCCGGCGCCGCAGCTTGCTCGACCGCTGATCCGGGCCTACTTGTCCAGAGTGTCTTTGGCGAAGATCTTGATCAGAACAAAGACGACCGCCATGATGATGACAAAGTCAATGAGCGTGCTGATGAAACTGCCGTACAGGATTGCGTTT
This sequence comes from Thermoflexales bacterium, assembly GCA_017998555.1. Classification (GTDB taxonomy): domain Bacteria; phylum Chloroflexota; class Anaerolineae; order J036; family Brachytrichaceae; genus Brachythrix. Next base: position 2,663 of record JAGOCU010000091.1, on the reverse strand, counting down.
TGCAGGGTCGTTCCGTCAGCGGCTTTCGTTGTGCCCAGCACGATTTTGAGGTTCGACAGATCAACATTGCCGAGGACGGCGCCAATCAGCGGATTGATCAGGTCGTCGACGAGGGCGCTGACGAGTTTGGTGGCGGCTCCGCCAATGATGATGCCGATGGCCAGCGCGATGGCATTGGTCTTGGTGAGGAAACGCTGGAACTCGCCGGCGATGCCTTTCGGCTGAGGAAGTGTGGGTTTGTTCATTAATCGATGCTCCTATGTCTTGTGTTTGATGCTTTCCCTGATGCGGTCATGAGCGTTGCCAACTATAACCCGAAAGCGCAGGCTCGAAAGTGCCGAGCAGGCCTAGAATCAGGCATGCATGACCATGCAACCCGACCTTCCCCGCCGCCTTCCGTCCGATTTGCGCCGGCGCTTGCAGCGGGCGCTTTGGTTCGGCGCGCGCATGATCGCCAGCTTCATCTGGTGGGAACTCGTTATCGCCAGGCTGCTGGGCTCGGGCCGGGCCCGGCAAGGACGAATCGCCCGGATGACATCCCTGGCGCGTCGATTCCGAAGTCTGGCGCTGGAGCTCGGCGGCGTGTGGATCAAGCTGGGCCAGTTTCTGAGCAGCCGGGTCGACATCCTCCCGCCCGAGGTCATCGAATCACTCGCTGACTTGCAGGATGCCGTGCCGGCGGAGCCGCCTGAGCACGTGGTGAGCGTGATCGAAGCCGAACTCGGCAAGCCGTTGTCCGCCTGCTTCGACGTGTTTGAAATGGCGCCGATTGCGGCGGCATCATTTGGGCAGGCCCACCGCGCGCTGATCCGCGAGACCGGCGAACGCGTTGTTGTCAAAGTGCAGCGTCCACGCCTCGACGAGATCGTCGCCGTAGACCTGCGCGCGCTGAAGACCATCGCGGGTTGGCTGAAGCGTTATCCGCCGATTCGGCAGCGAGCCGATCTGAATGCGCTTGCGCGCGAATTCTCGGAAGGCGTGCTGGACGAGCTGGATTATGAGCGGGAAGCGCACAGCGCCGAATCGTTCGCCAGCAATTTCGCCAGCGATCCCGGCGTGCTTGTGCCGCGGGTGTTCAAACGCTTGAGCACCCGCCGCGTGCTCACGCTGGAAAACGTCGAATACATCAAAATCACCGACTTCGACGGGCTCGCGGCAGCAGGCATCTCGCGACAGGACGTCGCGCGCAAACTCTTCGAAACCTATCTCCAGCAGTTTCTGATCGATGGCTTCTTCCACGCCGACCCGCATCCTGGCAACCTCTTCGCCCAGCCCGTGCTGGACGGAAGCGCGACCCGGGCCACGCAGCGGCCCCAGACCAGCGCCAGCGCTGCCTCGGTGTGGGACGGCGCCGCAGCCCTGGCAGCCGGCTTCATGGCGGGGTGGTCCGCGCGGCCCGCGCCGCGCGATGTCGCGCCAGCCACAGCCGCGGGGCGCCCGTTCCGCCTGGTCTTCATCGATTTCGGCATGATGGGCCGGGTGGACTCGACCCTGATGCGCGAGCTGCGCGAACTCATCCTGGGGGTGGCCCTGAAGGATCCCGGGCGCATCACCGGCGCGTCACAGCGCATGGGATTCTTTCTCCCCGGCGCGGATCTGGCGCGCATCGAACAAGCCATCAGTCTGACCTTCGAGCGCTACTGGGGAAAGACGATGGACGACCTGACGAGCGCCGGGTTCGGCGAGATATTCGCGTTTGCCATGCAGTTCCGCGACCTGCTCTTCACCCTGCCGTTTCAGATTCCACAGAATGTCTTGTATCTGGGTCGGGCCGCCAGCGTGCTGAGCGGAATGAGCATGAACCTGGATCCCGAATTCAATGTCTGGACCTCTCTCCAGCCCTTCGCGACCGGGGCGGTGTCGGCCTCTGGCATCGGAAGTCCCGGCGCCTTGCTGGCCGAAGTCGTTCGCCTTCTGGGCCAGTTAGCCCGGGCGCCCGGTCAGTCCGCCGCATTTTTCGATCGGGCGATGAGCGGACAACTCGAGGTCAAGTCCGCGCCCGCCGGCACGGGAGCCAATCCCGGCGCACGGGCGGGCGATCGCGCCGGCCTCGGACTCGGCATCGCCGCAGCCGGTCTCGCAGGCGCGGGGGCTGCCCTGATCCTGGGGGGTGTCACGGCGGGTTGGGGCTTGATCGCGCTGGCCGGCTTGGGACTCGGCCGGTTGATCTGGCGCGGCATATAATCGGTCGGTCATCATCTTTGTTTGCTTCAAGCCATTCCTATGAACGATCTCCTCACCGTACTCCCGCCCATCGTGCTCAGCCTGGGCGGCGTGATTCTGTTGCTCGTTGATCTGGCCATTCCCCGTGAACGCAAGACGTTGACGGCGGTTCTGGCCGCTGTTGTGGCGGCCGGGGCGGGCCTCAGCGCGGTCGCCTTGTGGGGGGCGCGGGGGACAGGCTTCAGCGGGATGGTCTCCATCGATGGCGTGGCCCTGTTTCTGGATGGGTTGTTCGCGGTGATCGGCCTGCTCACCATCGCCATCAGCGTACGTTACAACACCACCCGCGGGATCATGCGGGGCGAGTTCTACGCGCTGATCCTGTTCGCCCTGTCCGGGATGTCCTTGATGGGTCATGCGGCGAACCTGCTGACGGTGTTCATGGCCATCGAGCTCCTCTCGATCCCGTTGTACGTGCTGTGCGGCATTGCCCGGCCGCG
>JAGOCU010000090.1 GCA_017998555.1 Thermoflexales bacterium | reverse complement strand
TTCGACGTGGCGAGTGGGCGCATCACGCATGTCTTTCCCGCCGCGCGCCAGCCGCAGTTCATCGCGCCATCGGTTGTCGCATACGTGCCGGCGGATCGCAGCGAACTGCGCGCGTACGATTTCGTGACCGGGAAGAACCAGGCCTGGGCGGGCATGCGCGCCGAGCGCCCGGAGGCCTTTGTCGCGTCAGCCGGCGCGACCCGGATCGCGGTGCTGACCGATCGCGCACTTGAACTCTGGGATCCCGGGGCGGGTCTGATCTGGCGATCCTCGCTGGCCCGGACGAGCGTTGACCGCGGACTGCTGGGGCGACCGCTGGCCATGTCGGCCGATGCGCGGCTGATCGCCATTGCCGAACCGAGTCAGGGCATCCGCGTCTACGCGGGTGAGACGGGAACGCCGACGGGGATATTGGCGCGGCCAATCACGGTGACCTTTGACGCCAGCCTGGAGAATCCGCTCAAAGTCGCCGTCAGCGCAAACGGGCATTGGATCGCGACGGTCGACAATCGCCCAACGTTCGCAAACACCTCCTCGTCGACCCTGATGGTGTGGCGCGCCGACACGTTGCGCGCCATCGAGACGCGCGCGGACACTCACGAGCGCGTGGCCGGCATCGCCTTCAGCCCTGACAATCGCAGACTGGCCGTGTTACGCGCCGACTTCGTCATCGAGCTGATAGAACTGCCCCAATAAGTGTTTGGCGAGACCGCACCCCCCGCGGGGTGCGCGGTCTGTCCGGGCGCTGCGAATGACGACTAGGCCGGCGGACCGCGGTGGTATTCCTGCAGGCTGAACACACTCAATTCGTGGTTCTGCAGCGACCGAATCGCGCTGACCGCCGCCGTGGCGGCGCTGAGGGTCGTCAACAGCGGGATCTTGTGCCGCAACGCGGCGATGCGCAGGCGCTGGCTGTCGTCAAAGGCCTGGCGGCCCAGCGGCGTGCTGATGACGAGGTCGACCTGGTCGGTCGCGATCAGATCCACCGTGGTGGGCGAAGCCTCGCTGGCCTTGTTGACCACGCGTGCCTTGATCCCCATGCGCTCAAGGGCCTGGGCGGTGCCGGCAGTGGCGACGATGTCGAAGCCAAGCCGGCGCAGATCGCGCGCGATCTTGCCCACCGCCCCCTTGTCATAGTCGTTGACGGTGATCAGGACATTGCCGGAAACCGGCAGCGGCTCGCCGGCGCCGAGTTCGGCCTTGACATAGGCCTGGCCAAACGTCGCCGCGCAGCCCATGACTTCGCCGGTGCTGCGCATCTCGGGCCCGAGCGTCACGCGCGCGCCCGGGAACTTGCCAAAGGGAAGCACGACTTCCTTGATGAAGAATCCGTTCAGCTCGGGCTCATGGATGAAACCAATCTGCTCCAGCGTCTCGCCGGCTGCGATCCGGGCGGCGATCTTGGCCAGCGGCGCGCCGGTCGCCTTGCTGACAAAGGGCGTCGTCCGGCTGGCGCGTGGATTGACTTCGAGAACGTAGACCTCTTCGTGATGGATCGCGAATTGGGTATTCATCAGTCCACGCACGCCAATCCGGAGCGCGATGCGCTCGGTGTAGTCGCGGATCGTGTTCAGATGGAACTCGCTGACCTTGATCGGGGGGAGAACGCACGCGCTGTCACCGCTGTGCACGCCGGCCTCCTCAATCTGCTCCATGATCCCGCCGACGACGACGCGCTGTCCGTCGCAGACGGCGTCGACGTCCAGCTCAAAGGCGTCCTCAAGATAACGATCGATCAACACCGGCGCGTTGGGCGACACGCGGGTGGCTTCGGCGATGAAGCGGGCCAGGTCGTTGTCGTCGTAGACGATGCCCATCGCCCGCCCGCCGAGGACGTAGGACGGACGCACCAGCACCGGGTAGCCGATTCGGGCCGCCACCGCGCGCGCGTCATCGATGGACATGGCATTACCGTTCTCAGGCTGGGGAATCTCGAGTTCATCCAGAATGGCCGAGAAGAGCTTGCGATCCTCGGCCAGGGCGATGGCCTCTGGCGACGTTCCCCAGATCGGCACGCCGGCATCCTTGAGCGATTGGGCGAGATTCAGCGGCGTCTGACCTCCGAATTGGGCGAGGGCGGGAACCAGCAGGGCGCCATCGCGCGATTCCATGTCATGGATATTGAGGACATGCTCGAGAGTCAGGGGCTCAAAATACAGCCGGTCGGCGGTGTCATAGTCGGTGCTGACGGTCTCAGGATTGCAGTTGACCATGATGGTCTCCCAGCCTGCCGCGCGCAGCGCATAACAGGCGTGGACGCAGCAGTAGTCGAACTCGATCCCCTGCCCGATCCGGTTTGGGCCGCCGCCCAGGATCATGATCTTCTTGCGCGCCGTGGGCTCAGATTCGTCAAATCCTTCGTAGTGGCTGTAGAGATATGGCGTGTTACTCTCGAATTCGGCCGCGCACGTATCAACCCGGTAAAAGGCCGCCCGTACGCCCAGCGCCTTGCGCCGCGCCCGCACCTCCAGCATCGCGGGGGCGCGACCGCCCTCAGCCTGCAGCAGGCGCGCGATCAGGAGGTCGCCAAACCCTTCGCGCTTGGCTCGCAGAAACAGGCTTGCCGAGACGGTGTCAAGGGACTCGAGCGCGAGCGCGCGCTCGGTCTCGATCATTTGCTCGAACTGGGCGACAAACCAGGGATCAAAGCGGGTGACCTCGATGACCTGCGCGGCAGTGGCGCCAGCGCGCAGCGCGTCGAAGACATCGAACAGCCGGGTGGCGGTCGGCCGGCGCATGGCCTGCAGCCTGGCCGCGAGATTCGCCTGGGGAGGCGGCCAGGCGCCATACAACCCGGCCTTGCCGATCTCCAGACCCTGGGCTGCCTTGTTCAGCGCCTCCTTAAAGGTCCGCCCGATCGCCATCACTTCGCCGACCGACTTCATTTGCGGGCCGAGCGTATCATCAGCGCCCTGGAACTTCTCAAATGCCCAGCGGGGGAACTTAACGACCACATAGTCGAGCGACGGCTCAAAGGAAGCCGGCGTCTTTTTGGTGATGTCGTTGGGGATCTCATCCAGCGAATAGCCCACGGCCAGCAGGGCCGCGATCTTGGCAATCGGAAAGCCGGTCGCCTTGCTGGCCAATGCCGATGAGCGCGACACCCGCGGGTTCATCTCGATGACGAGGGTCTCGCCATTGGCCGGATTGACCGCAAACTGGACATTGCTGCCACCCGTCGCAACCCCGACCGCGCGCATGACGATCCGGGCCATGTCACGCAGCCGCTGCAACTCCTTGTCGGTCAGGGTCAGGGCCGGGGCGACGGTGACGCTGTCGCCGGTGTGGACGCCCATCGGGTCGATGTTCTCGATCGAGCAGACGACGACGAAGTTGTCGCGGTGATCGCGCATGACTTCGAGCTCGTATTCCTTCCAGCCCAATACGCTCTGCTCAATCAGGACCTGGTGAGTCGGGCTCTCGCGCAAGCCGTGGGCGCATTTGTCGCGGAGCTCCACCTCGTCCCAGGCAACGCCGCCGCCGCTGCCCCCGAGGGTAAAGGAGGGCCGGATGAGGACGGGGTAGCCGATCTCCACGGCGAGAGCGACCGCCGCGTCCACTGACGTCACGGTATCGCCTCGCGCGACAGCGAGCCCATGCGCGAGCATCGCTTCCTTGAAAAGCTGGCGGTCCTCGGCGATCTTGATCGATTTCACGCTGGCGCCGATAAGCTGAACGCCGTACTTGGCCAGGATGCCGAGTTCGTCCAGGGTGATGGCCAGGTTCAGGGCCGTCTGGGCTCCGACGGTGGGCAGCACCGCGTCAGGTTTCTCCCTGGCGATGATGAGCTCAAGCACTTCCGGCGTGAGGGGCTCGACATAGGTCGCGTCCGCAAACTCGGGATCGGTCATGATCGTGGCCGGGTTCGAGTTGACCAGGATGACCCGGTAACCTTCGCGACGAAGCACCTTGCAGGCTTGCGCGCCCGCGTAGTCAAATTCGCACGCCTGGCCGATGACGATCGGCCCGGACCCGATCACGAGGATGGAATGGATGTCTGTTCTTTTCGGCATGATGGCCCCGAAGGGCGGGCGCAAGTTTATCAGGGGTGTTTGCGAAGCGCGAAATCCCGCGGCTGCGCCGCGGGATTTCGCGCTTCGCCTGATATACTTCAGTTCACAAGGCAACGAATCAGACAAGTAGGCGCCACAGCATCGGCAGAGAGTCCGGCAAACAGGTGCAAGCCGGATCGAGCATGTGGCGGTGAATGGACTGCCGAGCCGCGCGTTGAACGCCCCGCAGGGGGCCAGTAGACAAGCCGGAGCCGCCACCGTTAGCGGGCGGAGCGCGTGTTTGCGCGCGAACAAGGGGCGACCGCTCGGTCGCCTGAACCCTGGGTGGCACCACGAGAAGCGCCTCTCGTCCCGATGCGGGCGGAGGCGTTTTTCTTTTCGGGTCAGGCGGGTTGCCGCCCGAAGGAGCATGCCCGGTGCCAAAACTGACCATCAAACCCTCGATTGAGGAAGTGCGCGAGTTGAGCGCGCGCGGCAATCTCATCCCCATTTACGCCGAGTTGCCGTCGGACCTCGACACGCCGGTTTCGCTATTCCTCCGCCTGGCCGGCAGCGACCCGGCGTTTTTGCTGGAATCGGTGGACGGCGGCGAACGCATCGCCCGCTATTCGTTTATGGGCGTCCGGATGCGCGAAGCCCTTGTCCTGCGCGGGCGCGAACTCGTCCGCCACACTCTGGGCGAGAAGGGCCTGAAAATGGAACCCGTCCCGATCCCGGCGCCCGACCTTCAGCCGGGCGACGCGCCCCGCGAAGGGGATGTGCTCGACGCGCTGCGGGCCGAGATGAAACGGTATGCGTTCGTGCCGCTGCCCAACCTGCCCCGCTTCTGCGGTGGCCTGGTTGGCTTCACCGGTTACGATGTCGCGCGCCAGTTCGAGGCCATGCCCGACACCGCCAGGGATGCGCTCGGCACGCCCGACGCGGTGTATGTGATGGCCGACACCCTGGTCGCCTTCGACCATGCCCGGCAGCGCCTGCTGGTGATCGCCAACGCGTTTGTGGATGGATCCGAATCGTTATCCGACGCCTATGACGACGCCGTCGCGCGAATCAAGAGCATCACCGCCCGCCTGTCCGCGCCCCTGGCCGAGCTTTCCTCGGACCCGAACGCAATCTGCGCCCCGGCCCGCTCGAACAAGACCCAGGATGAGTATGAGGCGCTGGTCCTGCGGGCCAAGGAATACATCAACAGCGGCGACACCTTCCAGATCCAGGTCTCGCGCCGGCTCGCCCGCCGGACGACCGCCCATCCCTTCGCCATCTACCGGGCGCTGCGGCGGATCAACCCTTCGCCCTGGATGTTCTACTTTGACTTTGGCAAACTGCTTTCCGATCCGGCCAGCAGCCGGGCCTTCCCGCTGCGTTTGATCGGCGCGTCTCCGGAAATGCACGCCCGCTTCGAAGACGGCATCGCGACCGTGCGCCCGATCGCGGGAACGCGCCGGCGCGGCAACACCGAGGCCGAAGACAAGGCCATGGCCCACGAGCTCATCACGGACCCGAAGGAGCGGGCTGAGCACGTCATGCTGGTCGACCTGGGGCGCAACGACATCGGCCGGATCGCCAAGTTCGGCACGGTCACGGTTCCCGATCTCATGATCATCGAGAACTACAGCCACGTCATGCACATCGTCAGCAGCGTGCAGGGTCAGGTCCGGGACGGCCTGGACAGTTTTGACGTGCTGCGGGCCACCTTTCCGGCAGGCACATTGAGCGGCGCGCCCAAGGTCCGGACGATGGAAATCATCGAGGAGCTGGAGGGCGAGCGACGCGGGATCTATGGCGGTTGCGCTGGATACTTTTCGTTTGGCGGGCAGATGGACACCTGCATCATCATCCGGACCATCGTGATGATCGGCGACACGTGCTATTTGCAGGCCGCCGGCGGGGTTGTCGCCGACAGCACCCCCACCGGCGAATTCAAGGAAACGGCCAACAAGCTGCGGGCAACGATGGTCGCCATCGACGAGGCGGAGCAAACCTAGTTCCGCCAGCGGATCTGTTTGTCCGGAATCGGCATCCCCGTCCCTGCGGACGCCGGGACGGGGATGCCGATTCCGGACAACAACTGTTTCGCGAGCCTCCGGAGGAAAAACATGATCGCCGTCATCGATAACTACGATTCGTTCACCTACAACCTCGTCCAGTATCTGGGCGAGCTCGGCGCCGATGTGCGCGTGTATCGCAACAACAAGATCAGCGTCGACGAGCTCGACGCGCTCAAGCCGGCAGCCCTGGTGATCTCGCCGGGGCCGGGCGCGCCGGACAAGGACAGCGGGATCAGCAATGACGCGCTGCTGCGCTTCAGCGGGCGCATCCCGATTCTCGGCGTGTGCCTGGGACAGCAATGCATGGGCATCGTCTTCGGTGGGAAGGTCGCGCGCGCGCCGCGGCTGATGCACGGCAAAGTCTCGCCGGTGTATCACAACGGCAAGGACCTCTACCGCCAATTGCCCAATCCGTTTGACGCCACCCGCTATCATTCGCTGATCGTGGAAGAGCCCCTGCCGCCCGATCTGGAGATGACGGCCTTCACCCGTGAGGGCGAGTTGATGGGCTTGCGCCACCGCCATCACCCGACGTTTGGCGTGCAGTTCCACCCCGAAAGCATTCTCACCACCCATGGCAAAAAGCTGCTGGGCAACTTCCTATCGATGGTGTAGCCGATGATCCAGACACTGATCGCCAAGCTGTTCGAACACAAATCGCTGACCCTCGATGAGGCGTACGAGGCGATGGATACGATCTTCTCCGGCAACGCCACGCCCGCCCAGATCGGCGCGTATCTGGCCGCCCTGCGCATGAAGGGCGAGACCGCCGACGAAATCGCCGGCAGCGCCAAGGCCATGCGCGCAAAGGCTTTGCACGTCGCCGTCCAAAGCGACCGGATCGTCGACGTGGTCGGCACGGGCGGCGACCGATCCGGGACCTTCAACATCAGCACGACCGCGGCCTTTGTCGTCGCCGGCGCAGGCGCGCCGGTGGCCAAACATGGCAACCGGGCCGCCTCCTCGCAGAGCGGGAGCGCGGATGTGCTGGCTGCCCTCGGGGTCAAAGTCGATCTGCATCCCGAACAGGTCGGGCGCTGCATCAACGAGATTGGAATTGGCTTCATGTTCGCCCAGACCCATCATCCGGCGATGAAACATGCGGCCGGTCCGCGACGCGAACTCGGAGCGCGCACGATATTCAATATCCTCGGCCCGCTCACGAACCCGGCCGGGGCGAGGCGCCAGTTGCTCGGGGTGTATTCAAGCGGCCTGACCGGGCTGATTGCCGAGACCCTGCGCGAACTCGAATCGATTCACGTCCTGGTCGTCAACGGCGCCGGGACCGTCGATGAACTGGTCCTCGACGGGGTGAACAGGGTCAGCGAGTTGAACAACGGCGCGGTCACGCACTATGAGTTCGCCGCGCAGCATTATGGTCTGGCGCATGCCGGGGTAGACGAGTTGGGCGGCGGCACGCCGGAGTTCAACGCCGCAATCACCCGGAGCGTCCTCGAGGACGCGGCGACCCCTGCGCGGCGGGATGTCGTCCTGCTCAACGCCGGGGCCGCGCTGTATGCCGCCGATATGGCGACCGATATCGGTTCAGGCATCACGCTCGCCCGCGAGTCGATTCGCTCCGGCCAGGCGCTGGCCAAGCTCGAGGCGCTCATCCGCCTGAGCCATCAATCCTGATCATCCTGGAGTCTAGAAGTGATCCAAAAAACATCCGGCGAGATCACAATCCCCGCGCTTCGCGCGGGGATTGTGATCTCGCCAACATTTCTAGGACGACTTCTGGATTCCAGAAGACCCTGAGGAGTCGCGACGATGAATGTGAAGGGGAAGTGGGTCCTGATCACCGGCGCAAGCCGCGGCGTGGGCATGCATATCGCCGCCGCACTCGCGGACCTCGGCTGCAATCTCGTGCTGCACAGCCGGAGCGTGGAACACAC
>JAGOCU010000089.1 GCA_017998555.1 Thermoflexales bacterium | reverse complement strand
AGCTCGCTGTCATACTCAAACACGCCGAGCTCGTCGAAGACCACGCTGAAGCTCTCGCCCGGCGCCAGCATGCCGCTGTCCCAGGCGGTCGTCCCCTCGGGCCGATACGGCTTGCCGCCGCGGCAGCAGCGGGTCGGGCTCTCGCGCACCGTCCAGTTGGTGAACTTGACAACGCTCGAGGGCTTCACCCGCACGACCTGTGGGAAAGGCCCGCTCTCGAGCAGCATGACCTCGTGCGTGACCGGGCCGGCCGGCACCGGTGTGAGCGCCACGTCATAGCGCACCAGCGCGTTGGTGACCACGATATCGGCGCTGCGATGGCTCTGATAGCCGGCCCGGGTTACCCCGATTTGATACGTCCCGGGCGGAGTGAAGAAGCTGTAGAAACCATCCGCCAGGGTCACTTGCGGATTGATCTGCCCGTAGGCCGCGGCATTCCATGGGTTGTAGAGCGCGCCCTGCAGCTCGTAGTTGGTCACTGTTGCGCCGCTCAAGAGCGCGCTGGTGGTGATGTCGGTGACATAGCCGAACGGATCGATCAGGACCGTGCCATCGCTGCTCTTGATGATGCCGAAGCAGGTCACCGAGATGACCATATTCAACGTTGTGCGATTGCCGGTGGTGTAGACGCCCTCGAACAGGCCGTCGGCATCCGGATCGGTCAGCGTGACCGTGTCGGTGGGGCCGAACTTGACCGTGATCGCCGCGTTTGGATCGTTTTGGCAGCACGAACGCACCGTGATCGTGTAGGCGGTGAAGGGATGCAGGCTGAGCGCCCAGCCGCCGTCATCGGTGCGTCCGGTCAGTCCAACCGGGCGATGCCAGATGCCGGCTGGATCGGTGAAGCGCAGGCTGAGTGGCGAGTAGGCCAGGCTGTCATCGACAAAGACCTTCATGTCAACCGACGCCAGCACCATCAGGCCGGCCTGGGCGGTCGCGCTGAGGATGCGCATGCCATTGGCCAGTCCGCTCACCGGGAGCGCCCAGATGCCCGACACCGGCGACGTGGCGCTGAGGATCTCGGCCCCGTCCACGAACAGGCGCACCAGCGCGCCAGGGCTGGCCCAGCCCGTGACCGTAAATGTGCCCGTGCAGATCGTGCCGTCTCCCGGGCCGGTGAGCCCGGGCGTCTGCAGCGCGCCTGGCACGACCACGACCGCGCTGGCATCGTTGTTGCTTAGGTCGATGTCCCCGGTCGCGCTGACGACGACCGTATTGGTGACGATTTCCGTCTCCGCCATCACCGTCCGGGTCATCGCCAGCAGCATCCGATAGTTGGCGTTGCCCTTGATCGTGCCATCCCAGCCCTTGCGATCGGCGGTGAAGCCGTCCGGTTCCGGGACCCCGTTCGGCCCGATCACCACCGCGCGCGCCACCGACCAGGCGAGGGTCGGGCTCTCCCGGATGCGGATGGTCTTGGTCGTCGTGTCCGTGCCCTTGTTGTTGAACTCCATCGACCAGACGATGATGGCCGTGTCCGGCACGCCGTCATCGTCGCTGTCGTCGTCCAGACAGCACAGCGCGCTGCTCGGGTTGGGGCTGTTGAGGCCGGGCGTGATGGGCGCGCCGGTGAAGCGCACCTGCTCGCCGTGCTTCGTGATCTGCACGTCGACTGTCCCGTTGGGTTGGGCCGCCGGGTCGCGATACAGATAGTCCTCGGTCTCGCCCAGGCGGTAGTTCTCGCCCCGCCCATCGCTGTAGTTGACGATGCCGCCGCCCAGGCTCGCGCTCAGGGGCAGGCTGATGGGCACCGTCGTCAGCGTGACGCGCATCCAGGCGGGGTTGGTGTTGGGCCGGCGCACGCGTCCTGTGGTGACGAAGATCGTGTTCATCCCAATCGCCAGCGAAGCCGGATTGATCGGCCGATTGATGGCGATGTGGTCGAGGGCAAACGCGCCCTGGGCTGTCCCGGAGCAATCGTACGTGTCGTCCCAGTCGCCATCCTGGTTGCTGTCGAGCCACACGTTGAGATAGCCCTGCAGGGTGGTGCTGATCATCCAGGTCCTGGCCGCCGGGTCGATGAAGACCTGGACCGGGAACGTCGAGATCTGGCAGTTCTGGAAGGCGAGCGCGCCCGGCGCGATGCCGTCGTCGTAGTTGTCGAGGTCCTTCTGGTCGGCCGCCGGGCGCAGGTTGGTGAAGGGCGCATCCTGGTCGGGGAACATATCCGCATCACGTTCCACGCTGACCCGCGGGCCGAGGTGGAAGTGCCACGGCCGCCAGTGGCGCGGCCCGCTCGGCGTTCCGGTAGCGGGATCGAAGACGGTCGGGAAGCTCGCCGGGATCGCGGGATACGCGCTCATGCCCGCCGCCGGGTGGTTGCTGCCGTCTGGCGCGTCGCCCAGATCCGTCTGCGCATAGTTGGCCGAGACCGTTGTCGCCCGGCAGGCGAATTGGGAGAGCTCGGCATCCGGGTTCGACGCCAGGTTCACCTCGGTGAAGATGTCAAAGAAGCTCATCCGCAGGGCCGCATCGAATGTGCCGTCCCCATCCACGTCGCCGGGTTGGGTCCAGATGTCGAGCGGGCGTCCGTTGGGCACCCGTACCGAGTAGACCCGCTGGGCGCTGCCGTTGGGCGGCACCACGACCCGCTCGGCATCCGGGCCCGGGCAGCGATCCAGCTCAACATCCGGCTTCTCGGGCGCCAGGAAGCGCGGCTGTCCAGGCGGCAGGCCATTCAGGCTGACCCGCAGCGGGATCGGGATGTTGGTCGTGTTGGTATAGATCGCCCGCACAATCATGATGTCGCCGGGCAACACATACGGTGTCGCAAGCTGGGTGGTGTAGGTGATACCGCCGCCCCAGGCGACCCCGTTCAGACAGAACTCGTCGATGTCGACCTGGTCCGCGATCACCCCGCCACCGGCCGTCGCCGTTTGCAGCGCGTAGGCCCGGTTGGTGATGGTCCGCGGGCCGGCGCCAAAGCAGGGCTTGACCCGCACCGGCTGTTCGATCCGGATCTTGCCGCCCGGGTTGATCCAGCCGTTCCAGGTGATCAGGTTGCCGGCCAGGGACGCGACCAAGGGCCCGGCGCTGGGGATCGGATTGCTGACGACCGGCAGGCCGACCGGAATCACCTGGGCCGGCAACGGGTCGGTCAGGGTCGTGCTTGCCGCCAGCGTGCCGCCCGTGTGCTGGAGCTCGATGACGTAGGTGATGATCTTGCCGGCCGTGTTGGCGCCAAACGGATTGATGACACTCTTGTCGATGGTCAGCACCCCGGGCTGGCCTTGGGGGTTCTGGCCCTCGATGATGTAGTCCTCGGTCTCGCCGTTCTTGAAGAAACCGGGTTGCAGCGGGCCGCGCCCATCCGCGCGCGCGGGTATCAGCGCAGTATCAAGGACGGCCGGCCCGTCGCTCAGGGTGAAGCGCACCCAGTGGGTGAGGGTCGGGGCCGAATTCAGGATCAACCGGGTGGGCACCGTGTAGTCAAAGAAGCCGCCCAGGGGGATGCCCGTCATGTTCACGACCCAGTTCTGGACAATCCATTCGTTGCTGCGCTGCGCCACGCCGGCGGCGTCGGGCGGACACTGGCCGATGTCGTTCCAGTCGCCGTCCCGGTTGCCGTCGAAGAAGACGTTGAGGATCATGGTCGGCATGACCGCGGCCGGGCCTTTGCGCACGCGAACCTTCAACGTTGTGGTCGCGCAATTCGGAAACGGCGCGCCGGGGTTGAGCCAGCCATCGTCGGCCTGATCGTAGTTGGCGCTGTCGATGCCGCCGGTCTTGATGTTGTTGACCACGTCCGCGTCGGGGCCAAGGTCGGCCTCGTCCTCGCGGGTGATGTTCATCCCGAGGATGCCCTCGATCGCGCTGTTTTGGTGAATCGGCCCGCTCGGGTCGAGGGCCACGCCGCTGTTCCATACCGTCGGGTAACGGCCAGGGGTCAGGGCCGGGAAGGTGTAGGCGGTGTTGGCGCTGCCCCAGTGATTGGTGTTGTCGGGCGCGTCGCCCAGGTCGGTCTTGCCGGCGGGCGGCGGCGGCGGGGGCGGCGGCGGCGACTCGTAGAGGTAATCCTCAGTCTCGCCCATCCGAAAGCCATTGACCGGGCCGCGCCCATCCGCGTCATCGGCGCTGGTCCGGGTGATGGCCTGCTGCTCGCTCAGGCTGAAGCGCAGCCAGTGGGTGAGGGTGGGCGAGTTGTTCGGGACCAGGTTGGTCGTGATGGTGAATACCTGGGCTGAATTGGTCGGGATCATCGGGATCGGCGCATCCCGCACGATCCACTCGCGGGCGAAGGCGGGGACGCCGGTGCCATTCGGGCAATCCTTCAGATCCTGCCAATCGCCATCGCTGGGGAGCAGGGGCTGGTTTCCCATCCCGTCGAACCACACGTTCAGGAAGAGATTGCCCATCGTCGGGGGCAGGGGCATGCTGCTGCGGGTGACCCGCACCACCAGCTCGGTGGTCTCGCAATCGGTGAAGACTGCGGTGTAGCGATTGAGCCAGCCGTCGTCGGCCCGGTCCATATCGGCCAGGTCCGCCCCGCCGTTCAGGATATTGGTGAACCCGTCGCTGTCGGGCGGCTGGTCGGCCTCGTTTTCGGCCGTCACGGCTGCGCCCAACCACATGTGGGCGGTGCTGAGGTGCTTGGGCCCCTGACCCTGAGCCGGGGGCGCCGTCGCGGGGTCAAAGGTGCTCGGGAATTTCCCGAGCACGGTTGCCGGGAAAGCGTAGGCGGTGTTGGCGTAGGGCGATCCGAAGTGGTTGGCGCTGTCCGGCGCATCGCCGAGATCGCTCTTGGTGTTGATCGGCTGGTTGCCGATGGGATCGACCGCGTCAGTGAAGCACAAATCGTCGATCCACAGCTCCTGCCCGCCGATGCCGAATGAGGAGATCTCGCCATACAGGGTGACCTCGCCGTTGTCCTGGCCGTTGCCGCCGGTCACCGCAACGTGGACGCCGCCCAACAGCGCCCCGTTCATGTCGGCGAAGTTTTCGAAGTTGGCCAGCTCGCCGTTGATCGAGAGATTGATATTGCCGCCGCGTTCAGCGTACTTCCACTCGATCTTGGTGAAATTGAGCGAGAGCGAGACCGTGCTCGTCTCCACCGTGATGTTGTTCAATTGCATCTCGGGCGGTGAGCCGCCCGCGTGGCTCGAGTCGCTCTTGCTGGCACGGCCGAGGCTGGTTCCCGAGCCGTCGCTGAGATGGAAGGGGCTGCCCGTCAAGGTCAACCCCGACTCGGAGTATGAGTCGCCCACGGAGAACGGTCCGTTCGGAGGCGGCGTGAAGGTCATGCAGCCGACGAGGCCGCCCCCGGGGCTTCCGGCCAGGGCGCTCGGGGCAACAGGCTGCGCGCCCGTGCCCAGCAGCGCAATCCCGACCGCGATGAATACCCGTATGGACTTGTTAACGTTCATGCTCTCCCCCTCCGCGGCGCCGTTATGTGGCGGCGCGCGTGACCCCGTAGCGATATCGGGAGAGTATAGGGACGCGCGGGAAATGCGCAATGGGGCTATTCCCGGGAATACCCGGCGAGATCACCATCCCCGTGCGAAGCGCGGGGATGGTGATCTCGCCGCATGATTTCAAACAGCCTCTAGTCCTTCCCGTAGGTCTTGTAGAACGCCCGATCGGTGATGAACTGGGGGACGAACGGCGCGGCGATGTAGGCGAGCTTGTTGACAAAGCCGGGGATGATGACGCGTTTGCCCTGGCGCGATTCGCGCACAATGGCGTCGGCGACCTGGGCGGCTGACAGGGCAATGCCCTTGTTCTTCTCGGTGATCCCGCTCGTTGCGATCTTGGTGCCCGAGATCGCGCCGGGGTAGACCCGGTGAAACTGAACCGCGATGCCCGCTCGACGGGTCTCGTACTCGACCCCCTTGGTGTACGCGTCAAAGGCCTTCTTGGCCGAGTTGTAGTGGGAGAAATTCGGCATGGCGTTGAAGCGGGCGGCCATCGACAGGATCTGGATCACCCGGCCGTTCTGCGCGCCATGCTCACGCAGGTGGTGGAGGAACAGCATCGTCAGGGTGACCCCGGAGATGTAGTCGAGGACGATTTCGGATCGCACAACGCCCGTGTCGAGGTCAAGGGCGCTCCCGGGCGCGCTCGCCCCGGCGTTGTTGACCAACTCGTCGACGACGAGCCCGCGCTCGGCGATCCCGGCAAACAGCCGGCTCGCGCCATCCATCTCAGACAGGTCGGCGGGAATCGCGATAGCCTTGATGGCCGGGTTCTCTTTGGCCAGCCGCTCGACAACCGGGCGCAGGCGCTGCTCGCTGCGACCGCTCACGATCACGTTGCGGGCATGCAGACGCGTGAGACAGGAGGCGATTTCGGCGCCCAGCCCGCCCGATGAACCGGTGACCAATACATAGGTGTCGCTCATGAGATTCCCCCCGATTGCGCGCCGATCAGGGTCGACGCCGCATCTGGGTTGGGATTATGGACGGGATGGGCGATTCGTCAACTGATACAAGGAGGACTTCAACAGAAGAAGGGAAGAAGGGGAGGAACAAACGCTCCCTCCCTTTCTCCCCTTCTCCCTAACTAATCCGGCCAAGGGTGCAGGCCCCACGCTGATAACGCAAGCGGTGACTCTGTCTTTGCTCATAGCGTTGTCTTCGCGCGCGCCCCACATGATTGTCATCCTGAGTTCCCGACCGTTTTCGGCGGAAAGAGCGGCCAGAAACGGCGTGTGCGCGGTAGCGCACACAACAACCGCAGGCATCCTGAGCGGAGCGCATCGGCGCGCAAGCGCTGATGCGCGCAGTCGAAGGACGCCTGCGCTCCATTTGACAGCGGAAGCGTCCTTCGACTGCGGCCGGCTGGTACGGCCGGGCCAAGCTCTTCTCGGCCGCCGACCTCCGCTCAGGATGCTTCCGCAGATTGATGAAGGGCCTGGTTTCTGAGCAGTTCCGGACCGCCTTCAGCGAAAAGCACGGGCAGAAACTAGGCGCGCGTCGCTCTCAGGCGAAAAGAATCGTGCAGGCATCCTGAGATACCGTCTCGATTGTCAAGGGGTCGCGTGGGCAAGTTTGCGGAAGTTTGGATCGAACGGTCGATCGGATTTGATCACCCCGTAGGCCAGGCAGACAAGCTTTCGCATGGCCGCGACGATGATGGCCATGTTTGTCTTGCCAGCCTTTGCAAGTCGAGTGGCCTGCCGCTTGACGATGGGGTTCCAGATACAGGCGTTGATAGCGGGGAAGTAGAGAGCCTTGCGGATTCGCGAGTCGCCCCGTTTGCTGATCTTGGTCTTGCGCCGGACGGAGGAACCAGACTCGACGATGCGCGGATTCAGCCCGGTGAAGGCAACCGCAGCCCGCTCATTCGGAAACCGTTTCAGTTGGAGGGTCACGAACATTGCGGCGGTGATGGGGCCAATGCTCTTAATGGAGCGCACACGAACATACTCGTGCTCCAGGTTAGGGTGGGCCTTGATGTGATCGCGGATGAGAGTTTCAATATGCTTGATCTGGGCGTTTGCGAACGCAATCGCCTCTTTCAGCAAGTCGTGGACAGCCTTGGAGCGAAGACCGGAAGCCAGGCGATTGCGGTCGGCATCCCGGGTCTTGACTGTCTTGCAACGAAGCCGCCAAAGATCCAGTAATTCAGCCACTTCAGGAGGAGGGGGCGTCCACGCCTGAGGCTTTTCGCGCTGGCAGTACTCGGCAATCGTTGCGGCGTCGACCTTGTCAGTTTTGTTGTTATGCAACCGCGCTTTGGCGTAGTAGTGCATCGCGGCGGGGTTCACGACGCTGATGATGTGACCCTGATCGAACAGCCAATGGGCGAGTTTGTCGCCATACCGGCCGGTAGCCTCCATGCAGGCATGCAGATTCTGCACCCGATGGGCCTTCAGCCAGGTCGCCAGCGTCGCGAAGCCCTTGGCCGAATTCGAGAAGTTGCGATCAGCAGTACCCTCGTCAGCCACCAGCACAACGTGGAAGCTGGACTTGGCAATGTCGATTCCAAGAATTGTGGTTGTCATTGTTTCTCCTTGGTCGTCAAGGGAACTCAAGGCTC
>JAGOCU010000088.1 GCA_017998555.1 Thermoflexales bacterium | reverse complement strand
TTCCCAGCCTTGACAAACTCCTTGCAGACTTCGGTCGAGAGGGTGAAGCCGGAAGGCACGGGCAGACCGGCTCGGGTCATGTCGAACAAGCCGCGGCCCTTGCCGCCGAGCAGGTTGCGCACGTCATCGTTGGTCGGGGCCACTTTCGTAATGGCCTTCTCGTCGGTAAACAGAAATACCCACTGTCGCGCGGCTGTCTTCGCCTTGCTCACGGGCGCGGCCTTGCGTGCGGCCGTCTTTTTTGCGGTTTTCACTGCCATGATTTTGTCAATCGCTCCTGTTCAAGTTTCCGGGATACCCCGGTATTCTATCGGCGCGCGCGCGGGAATACCCGCCCGCGTGATGACGCGCAAACACTACCGCTCACGCATCGTGGCGCGGGCCATAGCGGCGCTGCTCAAACAACTATTGTGACGGCATCCCGGCCGTCCTGTCTACCGCCAGTTGGCCACCCATCCGGCCAGACTTCATCTCACCCCGGAACCACCTCGGGAGGCGATCTTCCCCGCCCGGCGTCCGTCGTGCGGAGAAGTTCACCTGTCGAAATGGTCTTGTTGGGAGTTCCTAGCGGGTCGGCGTCGCCGCCGGTTGCGCCGGCGCCGCCGGTATGGCCGGCGCGACGACCCAGTCGCCGACGCTGCGCAACCGGTCGCTGCCATAGTTCAGCGGTCCGACCTGGGCGCCCTTGATCCGGCTTGTCACCCCGAACGTGTAGGTCGGGTAATACAGCGGCAGCGCCGGAAGGTCCTCGGTGAAGAGGTCCTGGAATCGGCGATACAACTCAGCCCGGCGGCCTTTGTCGGTCGTCTGGCGGGCCGCCTCGAGGAAACCGCCGGCTTCATTGCTGTCGTAACCGGTGTAGTTCTGACCGCGCACGGCCTGACTGTGATGCCAGAAGGTGTACTGGTCGGGGTCGCCATCGAGCGGCACTTCCACCAACGCCACCTGGAACTGCCGCGAGGCGAGGTAGTCGCGTTCGAGATTGCGCCCGACGGCCTGGGCGACGACCTGGATACCGAGGGCCCGCCACTGTGTGACCACCGCTTCGGCCACGGCTTTTCGGGTGGGGTCGTCGGCATGCAACAACGTGAGGGCGATCGCCTCGCCGTCCTTCAGCCAGAAAGGTTGATTCGAGCGTGGATCGGTGGCGAGTTCGTAGCCCGCGCTGCGCAAAAGCTGGCGGGCGCGTTCGGGATCAAAGCTGTACTTGCGGGTGGAATCCGAGTACGCCCAGGTGTCAGGAATGAACGGCGTATCCGCGACGACCCCCTGCCCGGCAAGCGCGTCCCGGACGATCTTCTCGCGATCAAGCGCATACAGCAGGGCCTGGCGGACCTGTTTGTCGGCCAGAGCCACGGTCCCGCTGTCTTTGCGCGTATTCAGGAACAGCGCGCTGTAACGGGCCAGCTTTGCGGTGTAGAGGGTGAGACCCGGCAATGCCGCGGCCCGGGTCTGATCGACGACGGCGACGCGCGCGACACCGTCGACCTCGCCGGCCTGAAACGCGTCGAGCGTCGCCGAAGTATTGGCGTAGTAGCGAAAGGTCAGGCGGGCGAGCGCGGGTTTGGAGCCGTAATAGCCGGCAAAAGGTTCGAGCGCGACCGCCGAGACACGGCTGCCTGCCGCCGACACATCGACGACACGCCAGGGGCCGCTGCCCACGGGTTGCAGGTTGAATTGCGCCTGAGCCAGGGTGCGGGCCTCGGTCCCACTCAGCACATGTCTTGGAAGCAACCCGATCGTCACATAGTCCAGAAAGCCCGCAAAGGGTTCCCGCAAGACAAATCGGACCGTGATGTCGTCCAGCTTGGCGACGGTGAGACTCTGCCAGGCAGCCCCGATGTCGGACCGGCCGGGGAACTCGGGGGCCTGGAGGAGTGACGCGGTGAAGAGAACGTCATCGGCGGTGACTGGCTTGTCGTCGTGCCAGCGCGCATCCGGCCGCAACTTGAAGGTGTAGGTAATCCCATCCTCGGAAATCGCCCAGGTCGAGGCAAGATCGGGAACCGCTTCGCCCGCCTCGTTCAGCCGGGCCAAGCCACTAAAGACCAGCCCGCACAAATCGCGGTCGGCCTCGTTAAGCTGGCACAGCAGCGGGTTGATCGCCTGGGGCGCGCCGGCGACGCCCTCGACATAGGAACGACCGGCATCAAGCCTGTCGTTGACGCGAGGGGCGACAAGCTGAGCGACGACCAGCGCGATTGCCACTATGCCCACAATCAGGAGCAGAAGCGGCAATCTAAATGAACGCACTGTGTGGAAATCGGGCCCGAACAGACGCCATCGGCGCCGGGGAGCCCGGCCTTGCTCAGGCGGCGGGCGGCGTCGACAGAATCACGTTGGCGATGCACAGCGCAAAGAACGCAATCGCCATAAACACGGTGACGGTGAAGAGCAACCGATCAATCCCGCGGCGAGTCTGGTAGACGCTTTGCGCGCCGCCAAACACACCGCCGAGTTCCTCACCCTTGCTCTGCAACAGCACCGCTCCGATCAACGCGACGGCCAGCACGATTTGGGCAATGGCCAGGAAAACGTTCAGAATCATAGTTCGGGGATTATACGGCACCCCGCCGAGCCATTTTCTTGGGGAGAGATATCCCGCCGGCTTCGCCGGCGGGATATCTCTCCCCAAATGCCATCATCTGCTCACGCAGCGGGCGGGGCATGAGGGCCAGCTCGCCCGCCTGGCGCGCGAAGCGGCCGTGCAGGATCGGATCGATGTCATCGACCGATCGCAGTGACACGTAGCGCACCCGTTTGAGGCGCTCCCCTGCCCCAAGTAGCACGTGGTCCGGATCGTCGAGCAGGACGCCGTGGCTGAACCCCAGGCTGACCGAGTCGGCGTGGGGAAGGACAAAGCCAACATAGACCACTCGTCTTGGCCCGGTCGGCAGATGGTACGTAATCGCCTGCCAACCCGTTTTCACCTGCTCGGTGCTGGACGGCAGACTCTCGCGCACGAGCGCCCGCGCCCGATTGGCCACAGCCCGCATCTCGGGCGGATAGGCGAGGAGGAATTCGTCGGGCGTCATCGACTCCCAAAATCCGCAATATAGTAAAAGCCGCCGTTCGCGGCGATGATGCCAAACCCAACCTCGGTATAGCGCGCGGACAGGATATTGTCGCGATGCGGTCCTTTCGGGAACTCCTGGGTGAACCACATGTCCCAGGCCTGCGCGGCGCTGCGCGCCCAGGCCCAGTTCTCACCCCAGGCGCGCGGGTTTGAATAACCGGCGCGCACGACCCGAGTCTTTGTGTCAGCGCCATCTGAACCCACGTGACTGCCACTGCCACGCGTGGCGCAATCCTGGGCATGCGCCCGGGCTGCGGCCGTCAGCGCGGGGCTGATCCGGAGTGGCGAGATACCGGCCGCAGCCCGGGCCTCGTTGTAGAACGCGAGCAATTGCTGTTCCGCGTTGCCGCTTGTGGGCGCCGCCGCCGTCGCCGGAAGCGTCAATGATCGGACTGCGACTGTCGCGGTCGGGCTCAAGGCGGGGGACTGGCTGGGGGTTGGCGCCATCGTCGGCGCAACCCGCGCTGTGGCCGTCGGGGTGGCCGGCGGAAGCGCGGCCATCCCAGAGACCGGCAGAATCAACGGCAATCCAACCCGAATTACCGTGCTCCCCCCCAGGCTGTTCACCCGGACCAGATCCGCGACGCTGACGCCCGCCTCGTCGGCGATCGACGAGAGCGTGTCGCCAGATTTGACCACTCGGGCGCGCCAAAACGGCTGTTCGTCGGGCTGCGCTTTGGCGGGGATGACCAGGGTCTGTCCGCCGCGTACGGTCAGGCTCTCGCCCAGGTCATTCTCAATCTGGATCCGGGCCATGGCGACATCGTACCGAATGGCAATCCCCAGCAGGGTATCACCGGGTTGAACCACGTAGCTGGCCTGAGGGGTCGGCCGGGGCGTGGCGGTGGCGACGAGCGTGGGCGGCGGCGCCGCTGTCGGCAGGAGCGTGGCGCTGGGCGTTGCCGGCATCGCCACGATGGGCGGCTGGGTCGGGCTGGGCCGAACCGTGGCCGGCGCCGTGACAGCCTCGGGCGCACTCAGGCCTGGCAGACTGAGCAGCGCAACGACGCACCCGATCAGAATCATCGCGGCGGCGCCGATGTAGGGCAGGCGAATCCGGGTCACGTGTTTATTCTATCGGCTGATGGGTGTCTAATGCGAAACATGAGCACCCGCCCAGGTATCGACACCCTCCTCGCTGATTCCGCCCGACTCATTGGCCGGCGCATCGGCATCGTCACCAATCAAACCGGCTTCACCGGCGACGCGCGCCAAAGCACCGTCGACGCGCTTGCCGCCTTGCCGGGAGTTACCCTCGCCGCGCTCTTCGGTCCCGAGCACGGTGTGCGTGGCGATGTCCAGGACGCGCTGGCGATCGACCACAGCATCGATGCGGCGACAGGCGCGCCGGTCTATTCTCTATACGGTGAGACCAAGCAGCCCAAACCGGAATGGTTGAAGGCGATTGACCTGCTGATCTACGACATTCAGGATGTCGGCTGTCGGTACTACACCTACCTCAACACCCTGGGCTACATGATGCAAGCCGCTGAAGCGCAAGGCATCGAGATGCTTGTCCTCGATCGACCAAATCCGATCAACGGTCTGGATGTTGAGGGCCCGATCCTGGCCAGCGGCATTTCTTCCTTTGTCGGGATGTATCCGATCCCGGTCCGGCACGGTCTGACCATCGGCGAACTCGCCCTGTTTCTGCGCGATACGCGTTACCCGGGTTGCAGCGTCGACGTGTCGCGGATGACTGGCTGGCGCCGACACTTCTATTTCGACGACACCGGGTTGCCGTGGTTTACGCCCTCGCCAAACCTGCCTACCCTGGACTGCGCCGTCATCTACCCCGGCCTGTGCTTGTTTGAGGGCACAAACCTGAGCGAAGCGCGCGGAACCACCCATCCCTTTGAGTGGTTTGGCGCCCCGTGGGTGGACGCCCCTGCCCTCGCCCGCGACCTCAATTCCCGCAACATCCCGGGCGCCGCTTTCAGGCCGGTCTATTTCGAGCCGACCTACAGCAAACACCTCGGCGTGCGCTGCGCCGGGATCCAGACCCACGTGACGGATCGCGCACTTTTCAAGCCTTTCTCTGCGGGGCTGCACGCGGTCGACGCGGTGATGCGGCTGCACCCAGACGACTTCGCCTTTCTGCCGGCGAGCTGGGAAGGCCGCAATCCGCACTTTGATTTGCTCAGCGGCGACGCGCGGATACGTGAGGGCCTGATCGCCCGGGCTCCAATTGCCGAGACCATCGCCCTGGATGCGGCAGATCAGGATGACTGGAGGAAACGCAAGAAGCGCTGGCACCTGTATTAGCAATCCTCAAATCTTCCGGATCGAAAGCCCCCGGCGGAGCCGGGGGCTTTCGATCCGGGTATCCAAGTCCAGGGCTTGACTTATCGCGCCTTCCGCGTAGAATCCGCCAATCCAGTAGCGGGGTCCAGGACGCCCTCGCCCGGTCAGACCGGGCGAGGGCGTCTTTTTGTATTGGCGCACTGGGCGCAGGCTTCAAGTCCCGAGGAGGAATGCCCCGGCTCCGCCGGGGCATTCCTCCTCGGGATTGCGCGTGGGATTGATGCCACGCAGGAGGATACCGAAGGAGCAGAGATAACCGAATCGGGAAAATTGCCATGATGCAGGCCTGGCCCGGCCAGGCGATCGAAGTTCGCCCCCATTCGCAGCCGCGATTGCTGCCCCGGCGCGCCCGGTTCTCTCCGGCGCTTTCGAATAGGAGTGACATCATGAAACGGACTGCATTATTCCGTTACGCAATTCGCCTCGTGGCGACCCTGACCTCGCTGGCGGTTTTCTTCGCCGTGGCCAGCCGCGCGCTGGCCGCCGACCCGCCCCCGCCCACCCTCGCCGACGTCGCCGCAACCGCGGGCGAAGTCAAGCTTGCCATCAACGTCATGTGGATGCTGGTGGCCGCATTCCTGGTCTTCTTCATGCAGGCGGGCTTTGCCCTGGTCGAGACCGGCTTTACCCGATCCAAGAACGTCGCCCATACCATGATGATGAACATGATGGTGTTCTGCATTGGCGCGGTCGGCTACTGGATGACAGGTTTTGCCTTTCAATTTGGCGCGGTCAACATGCCCTACCCCGAAGTCTCGACGATCGGCGCGATCGCGGGCGAGTGGGCCCATTCGCCGGTCACCCTTGGCGATTGGACGGGTCTGCTGGCCAGCGGCTTCCGCATCGGGCAGTTCGGCCTGCTGGGAGCCAACGGCTTCATGCTGACTGGGTTGGGTCTGAACACGGGCGTGCTGGCCTTTTTCCTTTTTCAGATGGTCTTCATGGACACCGCCGCGACGATCCCGACCGGCTCGATGGCGGAGCGCCTCAAGTTCTCGGGGTTCTGCCTGATGGGCCTGTGGGTGAGCATGTTCATCTATCCGGTGGTGGCCGGGTGGATCTGGGGTGGCGGCTGGCTGCAGAACCTGGGCCGCATCGCCGGGCTCGGCAACGGCGCGGTCGACTTTGCCGGATCAGGTCCCGTCCACATGATTGGCGGATCCATTGCGCTCGCAGGCGCCATGGTGATCGGGCCGCGCATCGGCCGCTTCAATCCCGACGGCAGCGCAAACGCCATGCCGGGTCACAACATCCCGATGGGCATCCTCGGGACGATCATCCTGTTCTTCGGCTGGTTCGGCTTCAACCCGGGCTCCTCGCTCGGGTTCACCGGCGTGTTTGGCCAGCTCGCCGCCAACGCCGCCGTCAACACCTTGATTGCCGGCGCCGTTGGCGGCTGCGTGGCGATGCTCTACATGTGGCTGATCAGCCCGGTCAAGAAACCCGATCCGTCGATGTCGGTCAACGGTGTGCTGGCCGGCCTGGTCGCCATCACCGCGCCTTGCGCGTTCGTCGACACGATCGGGGCCGTGTTGATTGGGACCGTGGCAGGCGTGCTGGTGTGCCTGGCCACGACCTGGCTGGAGAAAGCCAAGATCGATGATCCCGTCGGCGCCGTGCCGGTCCACTTCGTAAACGGCATGTGGGGGGTGCTGGCGGTCGGCATCTTCGCCAACGGCAACGACGCCTCCAAGGGCTGGAACGGGATGGAGGGCGCGGTGCGCGGGATCATCGCCGGCAACCCAAGCCAGCTCCTGGCCCAGGCCCTGGAGGCGGGCGCCGTTGTGGTGGTCGTCTTCGGCTTGTCTTATGTGTTCTTCAAGGTCCTGAACGCCTTCAAGCTGCTTCGAGTGGCGCCTGCCGACGAACTCACCGGCCTCGATATGCCCGAAATGGGCACACCCGGCTACACTACCGTTGACGTCCGCATGACCGGCGGCGGCCGGCTCAGCCAACAGTCGCCGCGCGCTCGAGTAGCGAGCGCGCCCACCAAGTCGCCTTCCACAGGAGCGTGATTTCATGACCAAGAAAATCGAAGCCATCATCCGCGAAGAAGCGCTGGATGCCGTCAAGGACGCCCTGCACGCCATCGGCATTGTGGGCATGAATGTGGTCGAGGTGCGCGGACACGGCCGGCAGGGCGGGATCGACCTGTCCTGGCGTGGCACTGCCTACCGAATGGACCTGATTCCCAAGATTCAGATCAACATCATCCTGAGCGACCACAACGTGGAGAAAACCATCGACGCGATTGTGGGGGCGGCCCGCACCGGCCAGCCCGGCGACGGATTGATCTTCATCTATCCCGTCGACGATGTGGTCCGCATCCGCACCGGAGAGCGCGGGCACGACGCGCTGATCTACCCGGATGATATCGACGAGCGCCGCGAGCACGCGGTGAAGGGAAAGTAAATGTGGAATCGCCGCGCTCCGGCTTCGCCGGAGCGCGGCGATTCCAACGATCAAACTACAAACTCGGCCTCGACCATACGAGGCGCGGTTTCGTCGGCGGACTGCATCTTCACAAACAGGCCGGGGCGGGTCGCAAACGCACCGGCCTTGCCGTGGGCGTCGATGAGAATGATCCGCACCCAATCGACGTGCTTCA
>JAGOCU010000087.1 GCA_017998555.1 Thermoflexales bacterium | reverse complement strand
CGGAGCGAGCTTGAGCTTCAGTTCGGCCGCGGCGCGCACAATCGCCTGGGCGAGCGGATGCTCGCTGGCCTTCTCCACGCTTGCCGCCAGTCGCAGGACCTCATCGGATGCCAGTTCGCTGCCAAACGCAGCAGCCCGCTCCACAAGGGCGGGCTCGCCGCGAGTGATGGTCCCCGTCTTGTCCAGCGCGATCGTCGTCAATGCGGACGCGCGCTCGAGGCTCTCGCTGTTCTTGAACAGAATGCCGTTCTCGGCGCCGCGCCCCATCCCAACCACGATCGCCGTCGGCGTGGCCAGACCCAGCGCGCACGGGCAGGCGATGACCAGCACCGCGACCGCGTTGACGAGGGCGGTCTCGAAATTCTGGGTGATCAGGATGTTGGCGATGTAGGTCAGTAGGGCGATGACGAGGACAGCCGGCACGAAGATCGCCGACACCCGATCCGCGAGCGCCTGGATGGGAGCCTTGCTGCCCTGGGCCTGCTCAACAAGCCGGATGATCTGGGCGAGGGCGGTGTCGCGGCCAACCCGGGTCGCTTCGATTCGGAGCGCGCCTTCCTTGTTGATGGTGGCGCCAGTAACCGTATCGCCGGGGCGCTTGTCGCGCGGAACACTCTCACCCGTGATGACGCTTTCGTCCACCGAGGAACCCCCGCTCACCACGACCCCGTCGGTCGGAATGCGCTCGCCGGGGCGGACCACGACGAGATCACCGATGGTCAGGCGCGACGCCGGAATCTCGACCTCCGCGCCATCCCGCACGACCCGGGCGGTCTTTGGCCGCAGATTGACCAGGTGTTTGATCGCCTCGCTGGTGCGGCCCTTGGCCTTCGCTTCGATCCACTTGCCCACGCTGATAAGGGCGAGAATCAGGGCCGCGGTCTCGAAGTAGACATGCCCGCCGGTATTGAAGACGGTCACATACAACGAGTACAAGAATGCCGCGCCCGATCCCAGCGAGACCAGCACGTCCATGTTGGCCGCGCCATTGCGCAAAGCCTTGTAGGCATGCGTGAAGAAGGGATAGCCCACGTAGAGCTGGACGGGCAGGGCCAGCGCGAACAGCAGCCAGTGAAAGGCCGAGCTGTGCAGAAACGTCATCGGGATCAGGTTGTTCAGCAGCCCGAAATCGCGGCCCATCGCCAGCACGATTGAGGGCACGCCAAACAGAAACCCCACAACAACCCGCCGCCAACGGGCGTCGATATCGGCCGCCCGGGCCAATCCCTCCGCATCCAGGTCCTGCCCGTTTTCTTCGGCCGCGGCAGTCACCACGTCGTAGCCGGCCCGGCGCACCGCAGCCACCATGTCGGCGATGCCGACTGCGCCGGGCACATACTCGACTGAGGCGCGCTCGCTCGCGTAGTTCACCGAGGCCACCGCCATCCCGGGCATCTTCTTCAAGGTGCGCTCGATCGTGTTGGCGCAATTGGCGCAGGTCATGCCCAGCAAGGGCAGATCGGCCTTGGCCGTGGCGACGTTGTAGCCTGCGTTCCGAACGCGTTCGATCAGGGCCGAAGCCGAAACCTGGGCCGGGTCGAACTGCGCAGACGCCCGTTCATTGGCGTAGTTGACAGCGGCGCCGGAGACACCCGGGGTTTTCCGCAGGACCCGTTCGACCGTCGTTGCGCAGTTGGCGCAGGTCATCCCGGTGATGGGCAGGTCGATGGAGCGAAGGGTTGACTCGGTCATGTTGCGTTACCGGACGACCCGCTGGGTTCGCCGGTTGGTTTCATTAGGCGGGATTTGCCAGTTCGACAGCCGGGTACTCGATTTCTGCGAGTTTGCCGGCGATGGTCTGCCAATTGGTTTTGTCATCCCACTTGACCGAAACGAGCTTGGTCTTCAGGTCGGCTTTGACTTCGACGACGCCGGCGACTTCCTTGATCTCGTTCTGGATGGTTCGGACGCAGCCGTCGCAGCCGATGTTCGGAACGCTCACGGTTTTGCTGTTCATTTGTGTTCTCCTCGCGATACTTGGGTATGGGTCCATCCCCCCCGGGGGGATGGACCCATCATACTCCCATTTTTTCGCGTGATATATTGCCGCCGCATGTTGCGGCTGAAAAGGTTCTGGGTGATGCTGGGTTTGTTCGCGCTCAGCATCGTGGCGAGCGTCTATGCGTTCAACTGGGGGCGCGATTTTTCGGCCAACCAGGTGACGGCCGTCATTGACATTTTGCAGCCTGCTCCGTTGGCCACGCTGACCGGGCCCGTCACCGACACCAGTGTCGTGCGTTTCGAGCTGCCAAAGCCCTGGAACGGCAAAGAGCGCATCAATGTGCTTTTGCTGGGGATAGACCAGCGGGTTGGCGATGGCGAGAAAGGGCATCGAACCGACACCATGATGGTCCTGTCGCTGGACCCCGTGTCACTCTCAGCGGCCATCCTTTCGGTCCCGCGGGACTTGTGGGTGCCGATACCGGGATATGGAAGCGACCGGATCAACACGGCCAATTACAAGGGCGACCTGGATGACTATCCGGGCGGCGGACCTGCGCTCGCCAAGAAGACGGTCGAAGCGTTGCTGGGTGTGCCAATCAACTACTACGCGCGGATCAACTTCACTGCGTTCGAGGATTTCGTCGATCGGATTGGCGGAATAACCGTGGACGTCCCCGAGGACATCGTCGACAAGAAGTACCCGACCAGCAGCTTTGGCACCGAGACCTTCACCGTTACGCGGGGGCTCAAGACCATGGACGGCGCCACCGCGCTGAAATATGCCCGAACCCGGGCCACTTTCGGCGGGGACTTTGATCGCGCCCGCCGGCAACAGCAGGTGATTTTCGCGATTCGGGACAAGATCACCGGCGACGCGCGCACCTTGCCCGCGCTTCTGGCCGGCTCTGATGAACTGTGGGCGAACCTCAAGACCTCTCTCAAGACCGACATGCCCCTGGATCTGATTCAGCGCCTGGCGCTGCTCGCAAAAGATGTCGATCGCAAAAACATCCGCACCGCCGTCATTGATCAGAACTACACCGAAAACGTGACGACCCCGGAGGGCTATCAGGTTGAGGTGCCGGTGCAGACGGAGATTCGCAAACTCCGCAATGCGTTATTCACCGCCGGCGCCAATACGGCCGCCGAAATCCAAAAAGGCGGGGGAACGGCCGCGCCTGCGCCGACGGACTGGAAGACCGAAAACGCCCGCATCATGATCTTGAATGGCACCGAGCAGGTGGGCTTCGCCAGCCGGGTGCGCCAACTTCTGGAGGCCCGCGGATTCCTGGTCGTCGATGTGGGCAACTCGCTCGATGGCCGATTCGACTACGCAAAGACGTTGTTTACGGACTACGCGGGCAAGCCCGCGACGGTGATGGCGGTCGCCGAAGCGCTTGGTATCAAGCCCGCGCCGGAAGCCAGACGCGAAGTGAATCCGGCGGTGGGCGCGGACATCGTCATCGTGCTGGGACTTGACGCAAAGGCGCCCTGATTCCGACACCGGCGGGATTCTCGCAAAACGGCATGTCCCGTACCGCCATACGGCGGTACGGGAGCATGCCGTTTCAGAGGCTTCTAGGCGGGAAGAATCGGCTGCGCTTCGCGGCGGGCCAGATCGGCAAAGGCGGTGATGAGCCTGAGCGTTTGGACCCCGGGGGTGCCCGTGCCGATTCTCCGGCCATCAACTTCGACGACCGGCAGGATCTCGCGGCTGACGCTGGTGATGAAGCACTCTTCTACGTTGGGCAACTCCGCATGCCTGACGCCCCGGCGCTCCACCGTGAGTCCGGCGGCTGCCGCCACTTCGAGGACGAGCGCCCGGGTCAGGCCCGCAAGCGCGCGATCTTCCTCGGTGCGGAGCGTCCGGCCGGTGATGGCAAAAAAGTTGCTGCTGAGCCCCTCCAGGATCGTGCCGTCTTCAGCGACCATGAGCCCCTCATTGACCCCGTCTGGCAAAAGGCGCTTTGTCTGGTCCGCCATTGAGATGAAGTCCGTGCTCTTGGCATGTGGATTCGATCTTTCGGCGCGGACGGTCACGCACCGGACGCCGTGGGCATAGTCCGATGGAGGCAGGGGTGTGAACGCCTCGACCGCGACAAAGAGGCGCGCCGGCGGCCCGGCCACAAGGGTCAATCGAAAGCGGGACTCGGGGTGGCCGGCGCCAGACCGAGCGGCTGAAATGGCCCGGCGGGCCGCGGTCTGATCCAGCCGGACCCCTTGGCCCATCAGCTCAAGCGACTCTTCCAATCGATGGAAATGCGCCGCCAGGCGGACAACACGGTCGCCCGAATATGTGCGAAAGGTGGTGTAGGCCCCGGCGGGCAGGCTGGCTGACGCCGCCGTCATGCTGGGGTAGTCGCCCCGCGCACGGATCGTGCCATTGGCGATTTGGAGTTCGATGACCGTGACCATGCGATCGATGATAATAGATCACTCCGTGGCTTCTACTTCAAGACTCTCTTTCGACACCGGTGCGGCCGTCGCGCGCAACCGCGTTTTTGTGGTCGCCGCGTTGATCGCTCTGGCGCCGATCGCGCTTGCCGCTGCCGATCTGCCAGCTCGTCGTTTGCAGACCGCTTTTCTTGGCTCGGCCTTGACGGTGACAATTACGGCTGATTCGCTTGTAATCGTGCTGATGCCCGTTCTGGCCTGCGCCGGCGCGGACTGGTTGCTGCGCGCTCATCCCGAAGTGCGCGCGGGCGAAATCCCGTTTCTGTTTCCGTTCTGGATTGCGCCGGCGTTCACGGCGTTGGCCTTGTCGGTCATGCTAACCCGGATTCCGAATTGGCCCCTGTGGGTCCTTACCCTGGCGCTTGGAACCGTGCTCATTGTGGTGATCCTGACCGCGGAGTATGTCGGGATGTCGCCGGGCGCCAGGGGCTACGCCTTGTCGAGGCTGGCATTGACAGCGGTCACCTATGCGATCGCCTTTGGCCTGTTTACCCTGGTCTACTCGGCTCGCGAGCGCAGCGTTGTCAGCGCCACGCTTACTTTTGTGATCGCGGCGGGTCTTGCGCTTGACCTCCTGGCGCCGCACATCATCGGACTGCGCTCCGCGGGCGCCTTTGCGCTTGTCACCGGGCTCGTGTGCGCGCAGGCGACCTGGGCCCTCAACTACTGGAATGTCTCAAACTGGAGCGCCGGCGTGCTGCTGTTGGCGGTCTTCTACCTGCTGGTTGGTCTGGCCCAGCAGCATGTTCAGGACCATGTCTCACCGATGATCCTGGTTGAATTTGCGGTGGTGCTGGCGGTGGCGTTGTTTGCCGCATGGCAGCTCGCGCCGGTGCGGTGAGGCAAATCCATCATGGGTGACAAAGTCCTGGTGATCGGATCCGCCAACCTGGATGTGAAGGGCCGGCTCCTGGGGCCGCCAATCGCCGGATCCTCCAACGCGGCCGAGATTCGAACCTCTCACGGTGGGGTTGCCCGAAACGTCGCAGAGAATCTGGCCCGTCTCGGCGCGCCCGTCATGCTTCTGACCGCGGTGGGCGATGACACCGTGGGCGAAGATCTGCTGCGACATGCCGAGGACACAGGTGTTGACGTCTCGCGCGCCCTCCGCGTGCCAGGCGAAGCGTCCGGGATTTATCTCGCGGCGTTGGACACGACCGGTGATCTGGCATTGGGCCTGGATGACCTGCGCATCGTGGAACGCATATCAAGCGCGTATCTCGAAGCGCAAGCGGACGCGTTCGATGAGGCCGACATGATCGTCCTCGATATGAATCTCGGAGCGGATGCCTTTTACACAGCCCTGCGTCTGGCGCGGACCGCCGGAAAACCCGTGTGTGTCGATCCGACCTCGGACGAGCGCGCGGCGCGTCTTGCGCCTTTCCTGGCCCAGATCGATATCATTACCCCGAACATGACCGAGGCTGACGCGATCTTGCAGGCGATTGAGCGCGCCTACCCGAATCAGCGCGAGGGTCTGGCCGGAATCGAGGACCCGGATCGGGCTCTGCAGACTGCCCGGCGCCTGGTCCACCTTGGGGTCAATATGGTTGTCGTCACCCAGGCCGAACGAGGCGCCTGCTATGCCACCGAGTTCGAGAGCGGCCAGCTTCCGGCAGTGAAGGTTCGCATCGCCGATACCACCGGCGCTGGCGATGCGCTCACAGCGACCCTGATCTTCGGCCTGACTCACGACATCAGTCTCAGTGATTCGGTCCAGCTTGGCTTGCGCGCGGCTGCGTTGACGTTGCGAACAACGGCCACGGTCGCGCCAGAGCTCAGTCTGGATCGACTATATTCAGATCTCTAGAAGACATCCCGGCTACGAATGGCGAGATCACGGTCCCGCGCGAAGCGCGGGACCGTGATCTCGCCGAGTGCGGCTGAGATGGCTTCCAACAAAAGAACAGGAAAATGTCAAAACAATACAAGTCCCCCCCCGAGCTCGTCATCGATCCCAGGAAGAAGTACACCGCCCGCATCAAGACGTCGCGCGGTGACGTTGTCGTCGAATTGCACGCCGACAAAGCGCCCAAGACCGTCAACAATTTCGTATTCCTCGCCCGCGAAGGCTTCTACGATGGCACGACGTTCCACCGTGTGATCAAGGACTTCATGGTTCAGGGCGGGGATCCGACCGGCACCGGGCGGGGCGGCCCGGGCTACAAGTTTGGGGACGAAATCCACCCCTCGCTGCGCCACTCGGGTCCCGGGATCCTGTCAATGGCCAACGCCGGCCCGGGCACGAACGGCAGCCAGTTTTTCATCACCCACATCGCGACGCCCTGGCTCGATGGCAAGCACACCGTCTTCGGCAAGGTCGTTGAGGGTATGGATGCGGTGAATGCCATCCCCGAGCGTGACCCGGGTTCGGCCCGGAAACCCGGCGAGACGCTGATTTCGATCGAAATCATCGAGTCCTGACCCGGCTCAGGATCGACCTCCTCCGGCACCGCCGGACGAGGTCGATCCTGAGCAACAAACGACCATTTAGGAGCCAATCGACATGTCGCAGATTGATAACCAGGATGTTCACGTATCTCATCGCGAGATCTATCCGCCCTCGGAGGCGGTTAAGCGCGCGGCGCGGGTGAAGGATTGGGAAGGCATGTCCGCCTACGCGGCCGAGCACCCTGAAGCATTCTGGGCCGCACGGGCCGAGGAGTTGGGCTGGTATCGCAAGTGGGACAAGGTCCTGGACAGTTCGAACGCGCCGTTCTACAAGTGGTTCGTGGGCGGACAAACCAACATCGTCCACAACGCGCTCGATCGGCATATGCACACTGCCAGGCGCAATGCGGTCGCCTATATCTGGCAGGGCGAGGACGGCAGCGAGCGCTCGATCGCGTATGCCGAGTTGGAGAGGGACGTCAGCAAGTTCGCGAATGTCTTGAAGGACAGCGGGGTCAAGAAGGGCGATCGGGTCACGATCTACATGGGCCGGGTGCCCGAGCTGCCAATCGCGATGCTGGCCTGCGCCAAGATCGGCGCGGTGCATTCCGTCGTGTACGGTGGCTTCTCGGTGGAGGCGCTGCACGGCCGCATCGTCGACTCGACCAGCAAGGTCGTGGTCACCTGCGATGGCGCGTTCGTCAGCGGCAAGGTCGTCGAGCTCAAGCAGATCGTCGATGAGGCGCTCAAGCGCGAGTCTCCAGTGACCCGGGTGATCTGCTTCAAGCGCACCGGGCGCGAGGTGGGCTGGGTCGAAGGCCGCGACCTGTGGTGGCATGACGCGATGAAGGACGCCAGCGCCGTGTGCGAGACCGAGCGGATGGATGCCGAAGACCCGCTCTTCATCCTGTATACCTCGGGCAGCACGGGCAAGCCCAAGGCGCTCGTCCACACCCATGGCGGATACAGCGTCTACACCTATACGACGCTGCGGTATGTGTTTGATCTGCGCGACGATGACCGCTGGTGGTGCGCCGCCGATCCGGGCTGGATCACCGGGCACAGCTACATCGTGTACTCGCCGCTCATGGCAGGCGTGACGAGCATCATTTACGAAGGCGGCCCGACCTTCCCGCAGCCCGACCGCTGGTGGAAGATCATCGAGCAGTATCGCGTCTCGGTGCTGTATTGCGCCCCGACCGCGATCCGCGGCTTCATGCGCTTTGGGCCGGA
>JAGOCU010000086.1:3029-8040 GCA_017998555.1 Thermoflexales bacterium | reverse complement strand
TCGCCCTTGGTGACGGAGTAGGCCAGGCCGATCGCGCCGCGCACGACTTCATTGGCCGGGGCCTTATGCACGCCGCGGGTGTTGTCGTTGCGCGCCCACACCCCGGCGACATGCCCGGAAGGCGGGACCATCACGGGCCGGTTTGTGGCCGGGTCCATGACCTCGATCCACGGGTAGTACAGCGCGGCGTAGCTGCTGTCGTAGCCGGCCGTATCCATCCGCCACTTCTTGACCGCCTGCGGGTTCATGTTGGGCGGCGCGTCGAGGATGGCGACGCGGTCCTGCATGCGCTCGCAGTGGGCGATGATCATGGTCTGCACGGCCTTGACCATCGTCAGATCCAGCTTCTGCCCGGGCATCGTCGTCATCAGGTCGGGGGTCACGACCATGGTGATGTCGTCGATGGCCTCGAGGCCCTCGACGCCGGTCCGCTCGGTGACTTCGCCCTTGAAGTCGGTCATGAGAGCCGGCACAAGGGCCCGGCTGTCAAGCGAGAGGGTTTGCTGCTGATCGCGGGGCGACATCTTGGCCAGTTCGCCGCCGGCGCCTTCGGCCAGGAGAATGTCAACCAGTTGCGAGGTCTTGTTGTCCTTGTAGGCGACCATGGGCACCTTGCCGCCCTCTTCGCGCTCGACTTCCTTGATCGACACATCCCGAATCGTCTCGGCGTTCGTCCAGCCGGCCGCGCCGCGGTCGCGCTCAACGATGATGTTGAAAGTCTGCGCGCCGGCTGCCTCGGGAGCGGCCGCCTCGCCTTCCTTGGCCTTGCCTTTCTTCTCGGCGTGGGCGGCGCCGGAAACAGCGCCCGGCTCGATCCGCACCCGCAGCTTCATGCCATCGAGGCCGGCCATCTTGGCCCGGGCCACGAGGGCCGGCTTGCCCTCGGCGTTAAGCAGCACAGCCTGCGCCCGGGGGATGGTCTTCACGCTCAGACAATAGCAGCGGCTGCCGCCATTCTGGAAATAGCCATACACGGCCATCGGCATGCGCGCGCCATCGACAAAGCCGCCGAAGGTTTCGACGTATTGCGACCAGTTCGTCACGAGGACGGGCTGGCCAGCCAGGTCTCGAATGATCGTTTCGCCATCGATCCTCTGTGATGAGGATGCCTTTTCGGTGAACCCGACAAAACACGCCATCGCCGTGCCGACGCCTTCAATCGGTTTCGGACCGCGATCGACCTCTTCAACGTATACGCCTGGTGACAGATATTCTGGCATTATGTTCCCTCCCGAGTTGGGACTTGGCCGCGATTAACACGGCAGATTGAGCGGATCATGACAAGGAGCCCCGCTGTCCGGGCTCCGGCTAAACACTCTTCAAGGCGATGCGCGGGCAATGGCCCCCCTGGGTTTTGCGCGCGCATGTGAATTGATTTGGCGATAGTTTCCCCTCCTCTCTTGCGTCAAACGTCGATGTCATAGCTGACCCCGGGCACCGCGATGCGTTTGCGCGCGGGCGCGCGCCCTTCAGCGGAGAACTCAAGCGTGAATTCGCCCGGAACCATGTTGAACAACGCGAACTCGATCACGCCCTCGTCGGACGTCCGAATCAGCGCTTCCATGCCCCGCTCTACAAGCATCAGCCTGGGCTTGACTGCCCCGGCCGCGCCGCGGACGAGCCCGCGGATCATCAGGTTGGCCCCAGCCGGTTGATTGCCCGCCCCGTCGCGCTGGTTCATCCGAACCTCGCTGGACTTGACGATCGGAACAGTGACCTCTGCGAACGGATTCACCGCCACCGTCAGGCGCAACCCCACCCCGGGACGCAGATCGTTGCTCAGCACCCCCCACAACTCAGTGGGCTTGTCCAGGATCTCTGGCTGGGCCATCTGCATGATGACGGGCAGCTTGAGTTGCCGCAGCGTGTCCGGCATGAGTTCTTCCGGGAGGGTCGGGAAGCGGAACATCATCTGCATGAGACGGCCCAGCAGACGATGCTCATCATCGGGCTGCGTCGCCCAGGCTGTGATCATGTAGTAGAGATCCATCCGCACGGGCGCCCGGCGCGTGGTCGCCGTGCCGCCGTTGCTGGAGCTCTCCCAGGCCGTCGTCATCTGGCGCATCTTGACGTTCTCGCGCACGTCATAGAGATAGAGATTGAGCGTGGGACGAGACAGGCGAGCGGACCACTCGCGCTTCGGCATGTCGAAGGCGATGTCAATCTCGCTATTCCGTATTGGCAGCTCCCTCGATAGAAGCTGCCGGATGGCCTCATCAATCTCGTCAATCATTCACTGCGCTTCACTGAATGGGCGACAGGTCCCCCCCGGGAGATATCGTCGATCGGCGATGCGGATCGCGCACCTGCCGGCACGCCGGCAGCCTGCACCCGCATAGGGCGTCATTGTAGACAAGGTTTCGATTTGCGCAATGGCAGAAAGAGAGAATCCAAGAGAGGGGGCCCGCGACCATAACAAGCCGGTCGCGCATTCGAAACTTGGCCAGGTCCCTACATGAGACAGGCCGGACTTGCCGCTCCCCAGGGCGCAATGGTATTCTGCGGCCTGATATGCGTCCGCCTATTGACCGGCTCCGGGTCCACTACTTTCTCGTCAAGCTCGGGATGGCTTTTCGCTACCCTGCCCGGCTGTATCTGGTTGGCGGGGCGACCCTGGTCTACGAAGGTCTGCGTGAGCAGTCCCTGGATATCGACATCGATTACGAGCTCGCGCCGGAGCACGAGGCCGAGTTCGCCCGGGTCATCACCGGCCTCAAAGAAGAGCTGCAGGTCAACATCGAGCTGGCCTCGCCCGGGCACTTCATCCCGCTCCCGCCCGGCTGGAAAGATCGCGCCCGTCACATCGGGCGTTTTGGCCTGGTTGACGCTTTCCATTTCGATCTGATCAGCACGGCCCTCAGCAAGATCGAGCGCGGGCGCGAGGGCGATTACCAGGACGTGCTGTCCATGCTGCGCGGCGGGCAGATTGAACTGGCGCCCCTCCAGCACGCCTTCGCGGCAATCCTGCCGCGGGTTGAGGCCGAGAGCCTCAAACGCAACCCCGAGCGCTTCAAGCGCAATTTCGCGGCGCTGATGGACATGACGAAAAGCGCCGGCCCGGAGGAATAGAGCATGCGAATCGCGGTCACTGGCGGATCCGGACGGCTTGGGAACGCCCTCATTCCGTACTTGCTGGCGGAGGGTCACACTGTCCGCAGCCTGGACGTGCGCCCGCCTGACGCGCCGATGGGCGGAATGGAAACGCTTCAGGTGGATCTGACGGATGCGCCGGGGGTATTGCGCGCCTTCGAAGGCTGCGACGCGGTGATCCATCTTGGCGCGATTGCGTCACCCCGGCTCGCCCCCGCTTATGTTGTCCACAACAACAACACCCAGGGCGGCTACAACGTGCTGTGGGCGGCGGCGGAGCTGGGCATCTGGCGGGTGTGCCTGGCTTCCTCGATCAACGCGATTGGCGGGGTCTATTCCCGGAAGCCCCACTACGACTATTTTCCGTTGGACGAGGAGCATCCGACCTACGCCGAAGATCCCTACAGCCTGTCAAAGTGGATCCTCGAGCGGCAGGCGGACGCGTTCGCCCGGCGCTTTGAGGAGATGAGCATCGCCAGCCTGCGCTTTCACGGGCTCGTGCCGGATCGTGAGCGCATGAACGAAGCCCATCCCGATCTGGCGATCAAACACCTGTGGGGCTATACCCTGCTCCCCTCCGCCGCGCGGGCGTGTCTGCTGGGCGTCACGGCCGACTTTCGTGGCCATCACCCGCTCTACATCGTCGCGCCGGACACCAGCGTATCCACCCCAACCGGCGAACTGCTGCAAGCGCATTACCCCGGAATACCCATCCGCCAGCCGTTGCCAGGAAATGCCAGCCTGTTTGATTCGAGCAGGGCCGCGCGCATTCTGGGCTGGATACACTAGCGGTCACCCCGAAAAATGATTGGCGAGGTCACCCTCCCCGCGCTTCGCGCGGGGAGGGTGACCTCGCCAAAGATTCTTAGGATGGCTTCATGGAACAACCACGACCAGAAGACCACGTTGGCGCCTACTCGCGCCCGAGCGAATTGCGCATCACCGACCTGCGCGCCGTGACGGTCGGCTGGGGGGGTTGGCGCTTCCCGCTCATCCGGATCGACACGAATCAGGGACTCTCCGGCATCGGCGAGGTGCGCGACGGGGCCAGCAAGACCTTCGCCCTGATGCTGAAGTCGCGGATCGCAGGCGAGAACCCGTGCAACGTTGAAAGGGTCTTTCGCAAGATCAAGCAATTTGGCGGGCATGCGCGCCAGGCCGGCGGCGTATGCGCGGTGGAGATGGCGCTCATGGATCTGGCCGGCAAGGCGTATGGCGTGCCGGCGTATGTGCTGGCGGGCGGCAAGCACCGCGACGCCATTCGGATGTATTGCGACACGCCCAATGAACCCACCGGCGAAGCCATGGGCCACAAACTCAAAGAGCGCATGGCGCGCGGCTTCACGATGCTCAAGATGGATGTCGGCATCAACGACCTGATCGGCGTGCCGGGCGCCTTGTCCGCCCCGAGCGGGATGCTGGACACCCGCGGCGTCATGCACCCCTTCACCCACATCCGATTGACGGACAAGGGCATCGGGATCCTGACCGACTACGTCGCCGCCGTGCGCGACATCGCGGGCTACGAAATCCCCATCGCGGCCGATCATTTCGGCCACATCGGGGTCGAGGATTGCCTGCGCCTTGGTCACGCCCTGGAGCGCTTCAATCTCGCCTGGCTCGAGGACATGGTTCCCTGGCAGCTCACTGAGCAGTGGGCGCGCCTGGGCCGCGAATTGCGCACACCGTGTTGCACCGGCGAGGACATCTACCTGCACGACAGCTTCAAGCCGCTGTTCGACGCGCGCGCCATCAGCGTGTGCCACCCCGATCTGGCCACCAGCGGCGGCATTCTGGAGACCAAACGAATCGGCGATCTGGCCCAGGAATACGGGATCAGCATGGCCCTGCACATGGCCGGCACACCGGTCAGCACCCTGGCGGCGGTTCACTGCGCGGCGGCGACCGAGAACTTCATCGC
>JAGOCU010000086.1:0-2929 GCA_017998555.1 Thermoflexales bacterium | reverse complement strand
TGGAGACCAAACGAATCGGCGATCTGGCCCAGGAATACGGGATCAGCATGGCCCTGCACATGGCCGGCACACCGGTCAGCACCCTGGCGGCGGTTCACTGCGCGGCGGCGACCGAGAACTTCATCGCACTCGAGCATCACTTCGCCGATGTGCCGTTCTGGAGCGATCTTGTTACAGGTGTGCCGGCGCCCATCATTCAGAACGGCTACATCGCCGTGCCGGACGCGCCGGGGCTTGGGATCGAACTGAACGAGGACGTCGTTCGCGAGCACATCGTCGCGGACGACCCGGGGTACTTTGAGCCGACACCCGAATGGGACAACGAGCGGAGCTGGGATCGTTTGTGGTCGTGATACGGGTTGTAGGCGCAGCCTTTAGGCTGCGCTCCCGAACAACGGTCTAATGTTGTAGGCGCAGCCCAAAGGCTGCGCGTTCGCACAACGGTCTCGTATTGACCGCGCAGCCTAAAGGCTGCGCCTACATATCGCGCCTACACGCGCCCCGACAGCGCCAGCACGACGACGACGATTACAGCCTGAATCAGCAACACCACCACGAACTGCCCTTGAAACGACGCTTTCGCCGTCTTGTGCCGAAAGAGCAGCATGCCGAGGATAGCGGCGGGTGTGCCGCCGGCCAGGGCCAGGCCAAGCAACACCCGCTCCGGAATGCGCGTGCGGGTCGTCCCGGCGATGACTTTGTCGTAGCCATACATCCCCAGCGTCACCGCATTGATGGCAATGAGCCAGGCCCAGAGCGGATGCAACGGCCCGCCCAGGGCCAGCAGAAACGCCAGGACGATGACCAGGCCAAAGGTCAGGAGCAGCGTCCGCGTCACCGGGGCCATGCGCGGGCGCGGGCGGCGCGGGCGGCGGGTTGAGAACCAGCCACCCATGCTCAGATCACGCCCTCAGCCCGCTCGTAGCGGGCCAGCCAGCGCGTCGCAAACGCCGCAAAACGCTGCTCAAAGATCGCCGCCCGGATGTCGGCCATCAGCTTGAGCAGGAAGCGCAGGTTGTGGGCGCTCATCAGGATCAATCCCAGCATCTCGCCCACCTGGAGCAGGTGCCGAATATAGGCCCGGCTGAACGATTTGCAGGTCGGGCAATCGCATTCGGCATCGAGAGGCGTGTCATCCTCGGCGTACTTCGCGTTGCTGACATTGATCCGCCCATCCCGGGTGAAGGCCGCCCCATGCCGGGCCAGCCGGGTGGGAAGCACGCAGTCAAAAAGATCGATCCCGCGCGCGACGCCCCGGATCAGATCGCGCGGGTCGCCCACCCCCATCAGATAACGCGGCCGCTCGCGGGGCAGCACGTCATCCATCCACTCGATGACCGGATACATCTCGGCCTTGGTCTCGCCCACGGCCAGTCCGCCGATTGCATAACCGGGGAAATCCATCTCCATGATCACCCGGGCCGAGAACTCGCGCTGGTCGCGGAAGACCCCGCCCTGGACGATCCCAAACAGGGCCTGGTCCGCCCGCTTGTGGGCATTCCGGCAGCGGCGGGCCCAGGCGTGGGTGCGCACGAGCGACTCGGCCACATACTCGCGGTCGGTCGGAGGCGGGCACTCATCAAAGCACATGATGATGTCAGCGCCCAGGTTCTCCTGCACGGCGATCGACTTCTCCGGGGTGAAGCGATGCAGGCTGCCATCGATGTGACTCTTGAAAGTCACCCCTTCGTCATCGATCTTGCGCATTTCGCTCAGCGAAAAGACCTGGAAGCCGCCGCTGTCGGTGAGCAAGGGGCCGGGCCAGCGCATGAACTCGTGCAACCCGCCCCGGCGGGCCACCAACCCGTCGCCCGGCCGCAGATAGAGGTGATAGGTGTTGGAGAGCACGATGCTGGCCCCCATCTCGGACAGCTCGCGGGGCTGGATGCCCTTGACCGTGGCCTGGGTGCCGACCGGCATGAAGACCGGGGTCGGGACGATCCCGTGCGGGGTGTGAAACAGGCCGGCCCGGGCCCGGCCGTCCGAGGCCCGCAATTCGAATTCGAACATGCGGGATATCATAGTGGCTCCTAAGCAAAACCCTTTCCCGGAGTTGCTATCCCCCGCCCCGGCGTACGCCGGGGCGGGGGATAGCAACTCCGGGGTAGGGTTTGTCCGGAGTCATAAGCACCAGTGACGGATGCTATGCCGATTGGATACCCCCGGCTTCGCCGGGGGTATCCAATCGGCAAACATCCGTATGCATTCGATAGCGATGAACTTCCTGCAAAAAGCCGCCCTGGCCATGCGCGCCGCGCTGAGCGGACCGGCCCGCCCAATGGCCCCGCGTTCGCGCGACGAAACGCTGCTCGACCGGCAACGCGAGCTGGCGCTGCGGCGCAAAGAGCTGGCTGAAGCCCGGGCCCGGCTCACCGAGGAGCTGACCCGGCTTGACGCCCAAGCCGACCAGGCCCTCAAGGCCGGCAACGACACGGCTGCCCGCGAGCGCTTGCGCCGGGCCAACCAGACCCGCGACGCGCTGGCCAGCAACGCCAGTACGATCGAGAGCCTGGCCCGGACCGAGCAGGAAATCAAGGCCCAGATGGCCGCTGTCGCGCGCGGGGCGGAGAAGACCCGGGAGGCTCTCGAGCGGGCTCGGACCTCAAAGGGCCCTGAGCCGGTCCCTGAGCGCGTCGAAGGGGTTGAAGGACCCGCCGCTCGCGCGAATGCGCCCCTGAGCGACGCGCCGCTGCCCCCGCCCATCGAGGACGAGGCCAGCCTGCGCGCGCGGATGGATCGTCTGCGCGGGTCAGGCTGACCAATGGCTGTATACGATCTCATTCGCTTCGGCACGCGGGTCCTGATGGGCGCCGTGGCCCGGGTCACGGTCGAGGGGGCCGAACACCTCAGTCGCCCCAGCGGTTACATCCTGGCTTCCAATCACCTGTGCAGTTGGGATCCGCCCTTCATCCTGTCGATCACCCCGCCC
>JAGOCU010000085.1:5731-8048 GCA_017998555.1 Thermoflexales bacterium | reverse complement strand
ACCATCGTTGTCATCGCTCTCGATCACCGTGACGCCATCCGACGCGATCAGCCGGAGCACCGAATCGCTTTGGGCTGGGCTGAACGAGGTCATGGTGGCCGCATACACCCGGTCGCCGGCGAGCGCGCGGAAAGCGTAGTAGTCCACATCCCCTGTGATGAAGATGCTCGCGCGGATCGTGTTGCCACCGGAGATGACGGTGGCCTGGGTGTAATATCCATTCGGCTCGATCTCGCCGCTCAGCGCCTGGCCCTGTTTGGCCGCGGGCTGCGGAAGAGCGTTCGGCCGCGCAGGCGCAGGCGCGCGCACGCCGGCGGGCAGGGTCAGAGTCGAGACATCGCCTGCTTCGGCCGTGATCGGCGTCTCCGGTGCGGGCGTCTGGCTTGCCGCCGGACGCCCCGAGCTGGAAGCCAGCGCGACACAGGCCAGCGCGAGGCTGATCCGCAAGATGAACGCGCGTGGGCGGACCCGGACGTTGTTGCGATGCATGAGCTTCTCCTTGCCCGGTGCGCGGTGATCCGGTTGGCGGTCTTCCAAACCCGCACGCGCTCGGTGATCGTCGTGTTGCGCGTCGATCGGCGCGGACGGGTGACGCCCGTCGCCGAAAAAGACAGGCGGATTGTACGGAGATTCCGAAAATCGGGGGCCGGCCCGCGGCGCGTCTACAGTTGCGCGGCCGCCCAGCGGACCGCTTCAGCCATGGTCGGATAGGGCAGCATGGCTGAAGCCATCATCTTCGCGGTCAAGCCAAAGCGCATCGCGTAGACGACAGGCGCGATGAGCTCGCCGGCATTCGCGCCAAGGATGTGCCCGCCGAGGATCTTGCCGTCCGCGTCGGCCAGGAGCGTTACGCTCCCGGCCGTCTGGTTGTTGGCGATGGCGCGATCGAGTTTGTCGAAATTGACCCGGCCCACGCGGTATTCGATCCGGGCTTCCTTCAACTCGGCCTCGGTCAGACCCACCCGGGCGAGCTCGGGATCCGTATAGGTCACCCAGGGGATGACCCGGTCGTCGAACGCGGCGGGTTCGCGCGAAAACGCGTTGCGCGCCGCCAGCGCGCCCTGATCCGACGCGACATGGGTGAAGGGATAGCGGCTGGTGATGTCGCCGGCGGCCCAGATATGCGCCACGTTTGTGCGCAGGGTCGGGTCGGTCGGAATGCCTTTTTCGTCATGAAGAACGCCGGCCACATCGAGACGGAGCGCGTCCAACGCTGGTTTACGACCCACTGCCACCAGGAGCTGATCGGCCACCAGGTCCTCCTCGCGGCCATCCCGGGCGTGAATGTGAATGCGCTTGCCGCGCGCGTCGGCCTCGCCGCAGCGCATCT
Source organism: Thermoflexales bacterium (assembly GCA_017998555.1). Classification (GTDB taxonomy): domain Bacteria; phylum Chloroflexota; class Anaerolineae; order J036; family Brachytrichaceae; genus Brachythrix. The sequence goes on along the minus strand of JAGOCU010000085.1, from coordinate 6,718 downwards.
CGGCCCCGAGTTCAATCCGGATGCCCTCGGCGGCAAGCTGCGCGCACAGCGCCAAAGCCAGCGCGTTATCCTCGCGCGGCAAGGGGTGCGGGCCGCGGTCGAGGACGACGACTTTCGCCCCGAAACGGCTGAACATCTGGGCAAACTCCAGACCGATCGGGCCGGCCCCAATCACCACCAGGCGCTTGGGCAGTTCGGGCAGGGCGACGGCCTCCACGTTGGTGATATAGCCTGTCTCGGCCAGCCCTTCAATGTCGGGAATGAGGGCGGTCGTACCCGTCGCGATGACAATTCGCGCGCTGCGCAGCGTCTCGCCGTTCACCCGAACCTCATGGGGGGACGCGAATTCCGCCTCGCCCAAATGCAGATCGACACCCTGGGCGGCGATCCCCGCGCGAGCCTGTTCGAGCGTGCCGCCCCGAATGGTGGCCTGAACGCTTCGGACATGGGCCTGCACGGCCGGCCAATCGGCCTCGGCCAGCGGAAAGCGCAAGCCCAGATTGGAGGCCTGACGGGCATGGAAAAACAGATGCGCGGTGTTCAAAAGGGTTTTCGTCGGGTCGCAGCCGTAGTTGAGACAGGTGCCACCCAGCTTGTCGCGCTCGATCAGCGCGACGCGCTTGCCCATCCCGGCCGCGGTCGTGGCTGCCGTGCTGCCGGCGCCGCCTGAACCAATGACGATCAAGTCATGCGTATCGTGGATCATGGACTCCTTGCGTTGTAGAACTCGAGCTGCCACCGCCATGCGCTTCCATCTTCCGCGTTCCACCACTGGGTCAGGACGCCGACCTCGCCCCCGGGCAGAATCACCAACTGACCCAGGTCCGCTTTGGTCGGCCAGCAATCCTGGCGTGTCACGGTGGCGCCCCGGCGGATCAGGCGGGCCATCGGCCGATCGGCGGTCTGCGCCAGGTCCTGGCCATACGCCAGGCGTCTGCCCGTGTCACTCCGTACTTCGACGGTGAGCGAGGGCGGCGGAGCGTGGAC
>JAGOCU010000085.1:4352-5631 GCA_017998555.1 Thermoflexales bacterium | reverse complement strand
GGATCACTTCTCCGTCGTCTTCCCCTCAAAATGCTCGGTGTCCTTCTCCGCATCGGCGCGGGTGTGGTGGACGACACCGTCCCGATGATTCGGCGGCGAATAGAGCGTGTAGAGCTTCAAGGGAACGCTGCCCATATTGACGATGTTGTGCTGCGTCCCGGATGGGACAAGCACCGCGAAACCGGCTGCGATCGGCGTGTGAACGCCATCGAGCACGGCCTCGCCCGTCCCTTCCTCCACCCGAAAGAATTGATCGAGCTTGTGAACTTCCATCCCGATTTCTTCGCCGGGTTTCAACGCCATGATTACGAGCTGCGAGTAGTTCGCGGTGTAGAGCACCTGGCGAAAGTCGGTATTCGCGACGGCAATCTCTTCGATATTCTTGACGAAGCCTTTCATGGTTGTCTCCTGGGATTTGAATCAAGTTCCCCGGCGGAGTCGGGAAGCTTGATCCGAGCGATATGTTTGGGTGGGCGTCTTACGCCTTGAGAAACGCCAGCAGGTCAGCGTTGAGCTGATCCTTATGGGTGTACGCCAGGCCATGCGGCGCGCCTGGATAGACTTTCAGCGTTGCGTTCTTGACCAGTTTGGCGGTTCGGCGCGATGTGGAGTCGATGGGCACGATCTGGTCATCATCGCCATGAATGATCAGGGTCGGCACGTCGATCTTCTTGAGGTCTTCGGTGAAATCGGTCTCGGAGAAGGCCTTGATGCAGTCGTAGGTGTTCTTGGCCCCAGCTTGCATCCCCTGCAGCCAAAACGAGTCCATTGTGCCCTGCGAGACTTTGGAGCCGGGCCGATTGGCGCCGAAGAATGGGCCGCCGGCGATATCCTTGTAGAACTGAGAGCGGTCGGCCAGGGAGCCAGCGCGGCTTTTCTCGAATTTCTCAATCGGCTCGCCGTCGGGATTGGCCGCTGTCTTCAGCCTGAACGGCGGGACGGATGCGATCAGGGCGATCCTGGCCAATTGCCTGGTGCCATGGCGGCCGACATAGCGGGCCACTTCGCCGCCGCCTGCCGAAAAGCCAATCAGAAACACGCCCTTCAAATCGAGCTTTTCAATGAGCTCCGAAAGGTCGTCGGCATAGGTGTCCATGTCGTTGCCGTTCCAGGGCTGGCCGGAGCGGCCGTGGCCGCGACGATCGTGGGCAATGCAGCGATAGCCGTTGGCGGCCAGGAACATCATCTGAGATTCCCAGCTGTCGGAATTGAGGGGCCAGCCGTGGCAAAACACCACAGGCGGTCCAGCGCCCCAGTCCTTGTAGTAGATCTGCGTACC
>JAGOCU010000085.1:0-4252 GCA_017998555.1 Thermoflexales bacterium | reverse complement strand
AGGCACGTTTCGGCGCGCGCGAAGTGATTGGTCTGGGCCCAGATCCAGGCCGATGGAAAGGAGCGGCCCCAATCCTTCTCGATATAGCCGCGCCCGCCTGCGAAATCGCGCCGTTGCCCGCCAAGGGTGAGTTCTCCGTCCAGCCCGTGGTTGAAACTGACGACCCCGTGATAGCACTCCATGAAGGGCGCCCAGGCGTACCAGCCCATGATGCCGGGCGACAGGAGCGTGACCGGCCAGGGCACGGGCGCCGGGTTGCCAAAACGAATTTCGCCGCGCAACGTTTGTTGCGCATCCCCAATGTCGAGGGTCAACCCCGTCTCGCTGAAGCGGTTCGGCCCAATCTGAACATCGAATCCCGTCCGGGCCGCCTGGAATGCCTGGATTGGGTAGCGATGGTAGGTCGCCTGACCGGTCGCGCCATCCAGCACCTGGACAAAGGCATGTGATTCCATGGGATCCTGGGCGTGAAAGACGCCGGGGATGACGGCGAGGCGGGCGGATTCACGGGCGTCGACCAGTTTGAAATACCAGCCCTCGAAGAATGGCAGCGCAGGGCGATATCCCTCGCGCGGGCCGTGATAGCCGGCCGGATTCAGGGTGGCGCGAAAAAATCTGAACATGTTTGGCGCCGGAGTATACGGGGGGAGTCATCCGCAATGCGGACACCCAACCCAAACCATATGCCGAAATCAACACCCCCAAGAACTCGTAACAGAACCTGTTTTCCGAGGCGATATCCCCCGGCGAAGCCGGGGGATATCGCCTCGGAAAACAGGTTTCGTTAGTGGGTCTAGGTTGTCTTCCAGACAGCAGTAGAATTCACGGGAATCCCGTTGATCAGCAATTGGTGGAGAGAGCGCTATGACGGATATTCGCAGCCGGGTCGTTGCTGTGCTCAACCGTGAAAAGCCGGATCGCTTGCCCTTCTGCACACGTCTGGAAATCTGGCACCGGGGCTTGCAGCGCACGGGCAGACTGCCGCCGGAGTTCGCTGATACCCCCTTGCTTGCGATCCATAAACAGGTCAAAACCGGCCAGGAGAAGTACTTCAATATCCATCATATGCGGCTTCACGGCGTTGAGATCCGTGCGCGTCTGAATGGCGTTGAATACTTCCATGAGAAGGACCCGGTGGTGGATACTTTTCCCCGCATGTATTCGCTGGTCGATTTCGAGAAGCCCGGCATTACCGATATTGACGTCATAACGCCAAAGGGCACGCTGAGGGTTCGCCACAAGATGCTCCAGAGCATGGTTGACGACGGCATCCATCCCTATCTTGACATCACCCCCGTCAAGGATGCCTCGGACTTTCCCGCATTTGAGTACATCATTGAGAACGCCCGCTTTGTTTACCGCTTCGAGGAGTACCGCCAGTTACAGGCGGAGTTTGGCGCGCTGGGTTACGTCGTCCCTGTGACCGAGCGGACGCCCTTCCAACAACTTCTGATTGACTGTGTCGGCGAAGTGCCGCTCTTCTACATGCTGCATGACGAGCCTGCATTGTTCGATCGGCTCATCACCCTGTTGGATGCCAAGCTGATGGAAGCGCTCCAGGGATTGGCGAGCTTTGACGGCCAGTTGGTGGAGTTTCTGGACAATCTGGAATCGCAGATGACCAATCCGAAGCTTTTCAGGACGCACTGTCTGCCGTACTACCAGAAGTACGCCGACCTCATGCACGGTTTTGGTCTCAAGGTCGGCAGCCACACGGATGGCAACCTGAAACCCCTGCTCGGTCTGCTGCGTGAAACCGGGCTTGATGTATGCGAGTCGATTTCGCCGCAGCCTCTGACGGCCCTTACTTTTGACGAAGTCTGGCGGGCGTGGAAAGACGGGCCCATCATCTGGGGCGGCATTCCCTCGCCTATTCTGGATGCGCGGACGAGCGACAGCGCCTTCCACGCTTTTGTTGATCACCTGTTCGGGCTGATTGACGAGCCGCGCATCATCCTTGGTGTGGCTGACATGGTCCTGCCGAGTAACGCGATCGATCGTGTGCGCCAGATTGCCGAACGTGCCGACAGCTTCTCCTTCGCCTAGAAACATGATTGGCGAGATCGCAATCCCCGCGCCAAGCGCGGGGATTGCGATCTCGCCGGTTGTTTGTCTGATCGCTTCCAGTCTTGTCAGTCGACAGGTGGGCGCCGCGCATGCCACGCGGTCGCCTGCTGATACGCATGCCCGGCCCGCAGGATCAGCGCCTCATCGAGATGGCGTCCAACGATCTGAAATCCGAGTGGAAGGCCGGCTTCGGTCGCGCCGCCGGGCAGGGTGAGGGAGGGGCTGCCGCTGAAGTCGAAGGGGGCGGTGAAGCGGATTCGGGCATGCCGCGCCTCGGGGTTGCCGGCCGCGGCGGCCATCCAGGCCAGGGATGGCGCGGCGACGTTCATGGCCGGCAGGAGCATCAGGTCGATCTCCTGAAACAAGGCAGCCAGCGCGCCACTGAAAACCGTTCTACGTTGGACAATCGCGGCAATGGCCAGCCCATCCGCCTTGCGCCCGGTCTCGATGTGGCTTGCCAGGACCGGGCCATACTCGGCGGCCCGGGCCGGATAGGTCGCCGCATGCGCGATCGCCGTCTCGACGGCGCACAACTGGACCGCGTCCCGGGTGATCTGGTCAAGCGATGGCATGCGGACATCCCGCAGCTCTGCTCCCAATTGGGCAAACACCGCGGCGGCTTCCTCGGTGATGCGGGCCATGTCAGCTTCGGCGCAGGCCGCAATCAAGGCATGGTCAATCCCGATCCGCAACCCACGCACGCCGCCATCGATGCCCGCGAGGTAGTCGGGCGGCGCATCCTGCAGCGCGGTTGGATCGTCCGGATCGGGCCCGGCGATGGCGCCGAGCACAGCCGCGGCGTCGGCGGCGCTGCGGGCCATCGGGCCGATGTGGTCGAGGGTGTCGGCCAACGCAAATACACCCGCCCGGCTCACCCGGCCCCAGGTCGGTTTGAGCCCGGTGATGCCGTTCATCGTCGACGGAAAGCGGATCGAGCCCAGCGTGTCGCTGCCCAACGCGGCATAGCACAATCCGGCCGCGGTGGCGACCCCCGAGCCGCTCGAGGATACGCCCGTCCAGTGCGCGGCGCTCCACGGGTTGAGCGGGGCCTTGATGGCCGGGTGATGGGCCGAGAGCGCCCCCTCCGTCATCTGAAGTTTGCCGAGCAGGACTGCGCCGGCGGTCTTCAGCCGGGCGACGACGGTGGCGTCACGGGCGGGGATGAAGTCCTTGTAGATCGTCATCCCTGCCGCCGTGCGGATGCCCTGGGTATGGCACAGGTCCTTGACGGCGATGGGAACGCCATGCAGGGGTCCGCGGATGCTGCCACCGGCGATCTCCCGGTCCGCGGCCTCTGCCGCGGCGAGGGCGAGCTCGGGGGTGAGCGTGGCGTAGCTCCCCAAGTGGCCGTCAAGTCGGGCGATGCGGTCGAGCAGCGTCTGGGTTACCTCAACCGAGGAGAGCGCGCGCGAATGAATCAGCCGGCCAATGTCGATGAGGCTGAGGTCGTGCAGGTCGCTGGGGGTCATGGATCGATTATGCGGCATGGGCGAGATCACCCATGTTTCTTACTCAATCGCCAGCCGAAACGCGAAGAACGCCAGTATCAACGTGATCGGCGCGAAGATCAGGCCCTCGGCCGCGACGCCGGAGGCGAGATTGCCCAGGGTGTTCAACAGCAGAAACGCAAAAATCAGCCACACCCCGATCTTCACCACGATCCGGAGCCGGCCCGCTTTCAGATAGCCGGTCCTGGCGGCGATGATGGTCGCAAAGACCAGCGTCACGCCCATGGCGATGACCTCCATGACGACGAGGGCGCCGGTCCCGGCCTGGACCTGCCCGCCCCAGATGGCGGCGGCCGGCACGACTCCAATCAGGACCAGGACGTGAAAGACCATGAGCACGGCCATGGCGATCAACAGCACGTTGCCAGCCAGTCTGGCGCTGATGAGCTTTTTCATTTCCGGGATCATACCGGCCCGGCAGGCCTGGTCTGGGCGGGCGCGCTTCCGACCCAATTCACGTCGATGCCGGCCCGCGAGCCAAGCCGCTCCATCAACTCGCCGGCGTGCTGCTGGATATGGCGGAGGGTGTAAAACTGCAGCTCGAGCTTGCCAAACGGAATCCACTCAAAACCAGACGGGCCGTCCAGATCGAGCTGGCGCGTGCGCATATCCACCTGTTGCCGGCATAGATCGAGATACTCGAGCACTTCGTCCCGGGTGTAGGGTTCGCCGATCTG
>JAGOCU010000084.1:1741-8131 GCA_017998555.1 Thermoflexales bacterium | reverse complement strand
CCCTACTTCAGATTCCGCACGGTGAAATTGTCAAAGGCCATGTGGGTGCGTTTGCCGTCCGTCGCGGTGACCGCCAGACCAAGGTCGCCCTTCTGTGCTTGCGGGGTGTCGACTTCGCCGAGATAGAAGTTGTTGACGAAGAGCTTCATCTTCGTTCCGCTCATGTCCACCCGCAGGTGCTGCCAGGCCTTTGGGTCGCGCAGCGCCAGGGCGTTGGCGTTGCCTTGTCCCAGAGTGCGAAAGCTGTCCTTGCCGTCCTTCTTCTCGCCGGCCTGGAACACCCAGAAGCCGTTTTGAAACAGGTAGTACTCGAAGTAATAGGCCGTCTGATCGGTCCGGCGCAACACGAGGCCGACCCGGGCGTTCTTGTCATCATCGCCCTCGACCCAGCGCGCATCCACCTCGACGCTGCCCGAATCGAACTTGCCTTGATCAAAGTAGTTGTGCAGGGCGGTGTTCTTTGCCTCAGCGTGGTACTCGCCCTTGTCCAGGCTGATCCGGTAGTCCGGGCCGGAGGAGGTCGCGAATCGCCAGTTTCCAAGGGTGTCGAAGGTCTCATTGATGACGATTGCGCCAGACGCGGGTGGAAGGGCCGCAACGGTCGCGCCGGCCGCCAGGGGCGGCGCCGGGTTGAAGCCGCCGCTGGCCAGGGGCTCAGCCGGCCTCGCAGCCAGGACGGCCGGCAACACGCGTGTTGCCAGGAAGATGAGGCCACCCAGCGCCACCAGACCTGCCAGCAGCCCCAGCGGGGTGAGCTTTACGCGGACCCGGGCGCGCCTGCGGGCTGGGGCGCTTGTCGTGAAACCTGGATTGCGATTGCGCCGGTTGGATCCAGCGCCTGACGGCGGGGTGTTCATGCGAGGCGATATTGTAGCGGCGGCGAAAACAGACGCGGGGCCGAACGGTTGTCCGCCCGGCCCCGCGTGTTCCGTCCAGAACGCGCCACGTAACGGTTCTCAGAGAAGAGATCTCCGGCGAAGCCGGGGGATCTCTTCTCTGATACAAGTTCTGTTTCGGTGTCCAGGTTGCGGCTATTCGGCGGCCGGCTCTTCCGGCAGCTTGAGGTCGTCGAAGCTCGGGAGCGCCTCGCCGGGCAGCGTCTCGTCCTGGGTGATGCCCAGCAGCGCGGCCTCGGCCTGCTGCGTGAGCGTCGCCTTCGGGCGCGGCTCGGGCATCCCGATCATGACGCCCTCGTACTCGGTGATCCCCGGCGCGCGGAACGACGTGCCGGCCGGAATCAGCTTACCCAGGATGACGTTCTCCTTCAGGCCGAGCAGATCGTCGCGCTTGCCTTCGATCGCGGCGCCCGCCAGGACCTTGATGGTCTGCTGGAAGCTCGACGCCGACAGGAACGAGTCCGTGGCCAGGGAGGCCTTGGACACGCCCAGCAACACCGGCGAGCCCACGGCGGGGCGCTTGCCCTCGGACACCAGGCGCTCATTCGTGTTGCGCAGCTCGAGCCGATGGGCCAGGTCGCCCGGCAGATAGTCGCTGTCGCCCGGATTGGTGATCTGGGCGCGCAGCAGCATCTTGCGGATGATGATCTCGAAGTGCTTGTCGTTGATGTTCACACCCTGCTGGCGGTACACCTTCTGGACCTCTGAGAGCAGGTACATCTGGGCCGATTCGCGGCCAAGGACCTTGAGCAGCATGTGCGGGTTCTTGGTCCCTTCGGTCATCGGGTCGCCGGCCTTCACGGTCGCGCCCTCCTGGACCAGCATGCGCGCGGCGGGCGGAAGCTCATACTCCACCACTTCGCGCTTGTCATAGCCAACGGTGATGGTCAAACCATCGCGGCGCACGCGCCCGCCGTGCTCGGCCTTGAGCTCCTGGTCGCCCAGGCGCGCAATGACCTCCTTGTCCTTGATCTCTGACTCGTCGGCGACCAGAATCTGCCACTTGCCGGGCACTTCGTAGGTGTCCTTCTGAAGCTGGGTGTCGACGATCTCGACCCGGCGCATCCCGCCATCGAGACGCTCGATGTGGATCTTGCCGTCGATGTCGGCCATCAGGGCCTCGGCCTTCGGCTTCTTGCGGGCCTCGAGCAGTTCTTCCACGCGGGGAAGACCCTGGGTGATGTCGCTGGCGCTGGCCACACCACCGGAGTGGAAGGTGCGCAGGGTGAGCTGGGTGCCCGGCTCGCCAATCGACTGGGCGGCCATGATGCCCACCGCGGCGCCGATCGCGATCGGCTTGCCGCGGGCGAGGTCGCGCCCGTAGCAGGTCTGGCAGCAGCCGTACTTGAGCTCGCACTCAAGCGGTGTGCGCACGAAGACCTCGGTGACCTTGGCCTTTTCGATCAGCTCGAGCCGGGCCTCGTCAATCATCTCGCCGCGGGCGCAGATCAGCTCGCCGGTGGCGGGATCCAGGACATCGGCCTGGGTGTTTCGGCCAAGCAGACGCTCGCGCATCTTCTGACCGCCAAAGTCGTCGGTGGCGCGCACCCACAGGCCGCGGCTCGTGCCGCAGTCGGCTTCGTTGACGATGACGTCCTGGGCCACATCGCACAGGCGGCGGGTGAGATACCCGGCGTCGGCGGTGCGCATGGCCGTGTCGGCCAGACCCTTGCGCTGACCGTGGGTGGAGATGAAGAACTCGAGCGCGTCGAGGCCCTCACGGAAGTTTGAGCGAATGGGCAGCGGGATGATGCGCCCGGACGGGTCGGCCATCATGCCGCGCATGCCGGCGAGCTGGGCGATCGTGCCGATGCCGCCCTTGGTCGCGCCGGAGAACACCTGCATGGCCAGGTTGCCCGCCTTGTCGAGCGAGCCCTTGACCGACTCCTGGAGGTCGTCCTTCGACTTCGTCCAGATTTCGATCGTGCGCTGATCGCGCTCGACCTCGGTCAGCATGCCGCGCCGGTATTGGCGTTCGACGTCCTGCACCAGCGTGTCGGCGGCAGCCAGAATGTCGGCCTTGTCGGCCGGCACGGTGATGTCAGCGATGGCGATCGAGATGCCGGACCGGGTCGCGTAGGTGTAGCCGATGTCCTTGATCCGGTCCACGAACGCGACCGCGTCGGCCTGGCCCTCGGGCCCGAGCACCTGGAAGGTCTGGCTGACGAACTTCTGCAACTTCGACTTGTCGAGGGGCCCGCCGTTGTAGTAGCGCATCTCAGGCGGCACGATCCGGTTGAAGAGGGCCTTCCCAACGGTGGTCTCCACGATTCGGTTGCGCGAAACGTTGTCCTTGTAGCGCACACCGGCGTCATCATGGAAGGTGTCGACCAGGAGCTTGATCCGGGCGTGGATGTGGACCCGATCGGTCTGGTACTCCATTTCGACTTCGTCGATGGAGCCAAACACGCGCCCGTCGCCCGGGCGCCCGGCCTTGAGCGGCACGGGATCGAAGAGCATGTAGTAGACGCCCAGGACCATGTCCTTCTGGGGCGACACGATTGGCTCGCCGTCGCTTGGCTTGAGCAGGTTCCCGCTGGCGATCATGAGCCGGCGCGCCTCTTCAACGGCCTTGCCGCTGAGCGGGACGTGGACGGCCATCTGGTCGCCGTCGAAGTCGGCGTTGAAGGCCTGGCAGACCAGCGGATGTAGCTGGATGGCCTTGCCCTCGACCAGGATCGGCTCGAAGGCCTGGATGCCCAGACGGTGCAACGTCGGCGCGCGGTTGAGCAGCACCGGGCGGGTCTTGATGACGTCCTCGAGCACTTCCCACACTTCGGGCCGCTCGCGCTCGATCACGCGCTTGGCGCTCTTGACGTTGGTGGCGTAGTTGAGCTCGCACAGTTTCTGAATGACAAAGGGCTTGAACAGCTCGAGCGCCATGGTCTTGGGCAGACCGCACTGGTGCAGTTTGAGCTTGGGCCCGACGACGATGACGGAGCGGCCCGAATAGTCGACGCGCTTGCCGAGCAGGTTGCGGCGGAAGCGCCCCTTCTTGCCCTTGAGCATGTCGCTGAGCGACTTGAGCTCGCGCCGGCCGCGCCGGCTGAGGGCCTTGCCGCGCTGCGAGTTGTCGATCAGGCTGTCAACGGCCTCCTGCAACATGCGCTTCTCGTTGCGGACGATGACGTCCGGCGCGCCCAGTTCGAGCAGGCGCTTGAGCCGGTTGTTGCGGTTGATGACGCGCCGGTACAGGTCGTTGAGGTCGGAGGTCGCAAAACGGCCGCCGTCAAGCTGGACCATCGGGCGCAGCTCGGGCGGGATAACCGGGAGGACGGTCAGGATCATCCACTCCGGCCGGTTATTGCTCTTGCGCAGCGCTTCAACGATGCGCAGGCGCTTGATGGCCTTCTTCTTTTTGACCTTGCTGAGCGAGGTGCGGACTTCCTTCCACAGTTCCTTGCTCATCTGCTCGAGGTCGATCCGGCGCAGGATCTCGTAGAACGCCTCGGCGCCCATGTCAGCCTTGAAGACCTGGCTGAACTTGAGCTTCATCTCGCGCATGCGCGTCTCGGTCAGGAACTGCAGGGTGGCGAGGCTCTTGACGTCCTCGAGGTCCTGGCTGTGCTTGGAGGTGAGGGTCTCCATTTCCTGGGCGAGCCGGGCGGCGACCGCGCGGGTCTCGTCATCGACCTTGCCCTGGAGCAGCTCGATTTCGCCCTGGACCTTGCTGACCTGGCGTTCCTTCTCTTCGTTGATGCCGGTCTCGATCTGGTTGAGTTTGTCCTTGACCAGCTTCTTGAGCAGGACCTGCTGGGCGGGGGTAACGGTCTCGCCTTCCTTGGCAATGACCTCGCCGGTGGGCTCGAAAACGATGGCCACCCGGATGGTCTTGTTCTGCTTGGTCTCGAGTTCCTTCTGCAGCTTCTGAGCGGCCTTCATGACCGGATCAGTCTCTTCGTCCAACTGGGTCTTGAACTTGTCCAGAATCTGGTCCAGGACGACCTGCTTCTTGACGAGCTCCTTGAGGGTCTTGCCGCTGGCGCTCTCTTCCTGGGCCTTGGTCTTGCCCTCGAGGTCGGCGCTTCGGCGCTCGAAATCCTCCTGTAACCGGCGAAGCGCCTTCTGGCGGGCTTCCTCGTCGACATGGGTGACGACATACTGGGCAAAATAGAGCACCCGATCGAGGTTGCGGCGCGTGATGTCGAGCAGCGTGCCCAGGAACGACGGCACGCGGCGGGTGTACCACACGTGGGCGACTGGCGCGGCCAGATTGATGTGGGCCATGCGCTCGCGGCGGACGGAAGCCTTTGTGACCTCGACCCCGCACTTGTCGCAGATGATGCCCTTGTAGCGGATGTTCTTGTATTTTCCGCAATAGCACTGGAAGTCACGGGTTGGCCCGAAGATCGCTTCGTCGAAGAGACCATCCTTTTCGGCGCGGAGGCGCCGGTAGTTGATGGTTTCTGGTTTGGTCACTTCTCCGTAAGACCAGGATCGAATCTGGTCAGGAGAAGCCAGTGAGATGCGCAGCGCTCGAAAGTCACGTAGTTCCATCGTCCCTCTCTTGTACTAAAGGCCGTGAGACAACAAAACGAGCGCGGCCGATGACTCGTCCGCGCTTTTCACTCGAAAAGCTCGTATTGGTTGTCCCTATTGGGAGGGATTATACACGACGGCGGAACTTTGAGCGACGCGCGGAAGGTGCAGGTCGAGTAAAATCCGGAATCGCACAGGGGGGGAATCGCATGAAAGTATTCATCACGGGTGGCGGTGGCTTTATCGGATCGGGTCTTGCCAGGGCGATTCTTTCGGCAGGCGCGCTGGCCGACAGTGACGGCACGCCGCGGCCCGTGACCCAGATCACCTTGTTCGATGCGGCGTTTCCACCCACGGTCGACCCGCGCTTCGAGTGCGTGACGGGCGACATCAGTTCACCGCAGGCGGTCGCTTCGGCGCTCGACAGAGACACGGCTTCGGTGTTTCACCTGGCCGCGGTGGTGAGCGGCGGCGCCGAGGCCGACTTCGACCTGGGGATGAAGGTCAATCTCGACGGTTGCCGTGCGCTTCTGGAAGCCTGTCGCAATCTGGCGCGGCCCCCGCGCTTCGTGTTCGCCAGCTCGGTCGCCGCTTTTGGCGGCAACCTGCCCGATGTGCTCGATGACAGCACCACGCCCAACCCGCAAACTTCATACGGCGCGCAGAAAGTCGTCAGCGAATACCTGGTGACCGACTACAGCCGCAAGGGTTTCATCGACGGTCGCTCGCTGCGCCTGCCCACCATCGTCGTCCGCCCCGGCAAGCCCAACCTCGCAGCGTCATCATTTGCGAGCGGCATCATCCGCGAGCCGCTCAACGGACACGTGTCGGAATGCCCGGTCGATATGGACACCGGCGTCTGGCTGCTTTCCCCCGGAAAGGTGGTTGAAAACTTCCTTCGCGCGCACGACCTGCCTTCGAGCGCCTGGGGCGCGAACCGGGTGGTCAACCTGCCGGGCATCAGCACGAGCGTGCGTGAGATGGTGGCGGCGATGGGTGCCATTGCCGGCCCAAC
>JAGOCU010000084.1:0-1641 GCA_017998555.1 Thermoflexales bacterium | reverse complement strand
ATACCCTTGTCATAGCACTCGACCGCATAGCGCTCGTTGGGTGCATGAATGTTGTCGTTGGGCAGCCCGAAACCAAGCATCCCGATCGGCTTGCCGAGGTGCTTCTGCAGGTCGTTGACGACCGGCAGCGAGCCGCCTTCCAGGGCAAATAGCGGCCGGCTGCCATAAGTCGCCTCGGCCGCCCGCGCCAGCGCTCGGATTTGCGGCGAATCCAGATCGATCAGCGTGCCGGCGCTCATCCCGAAGGTTCGAAAGGTCAGATTCGTATGCGCGGGACAGCGCCGCAGCAGCTCATTCCGCACGAGGTCATAGACCTTTTGGGGGTCCTGATTGGGCACCAGGCGGCAACTGATCTTGGCCGTGGCGACGGCCGGCAAGACCGTCTTGGCGCCCGGCCCGATGTATCCGCCCCAGATCCCGTTAACTTCGAGCGTGGGGCGCGCGCCGCGCCGTTCAGCCACGGAGAACTCAGGCTCGCCAAAGGCTGCCGGGGCGCCCGTCTCGGAAATGACATGCGCCTCTTTCCACGGCAACCGGGCAATATCGGCCCGCTCGGCGGCGTCCAATACCCGCACTTCGTCGTAGAAACCCGGCACCAACACCCGGCCCTTGTCGTCTTTGAGGCCCGCCAGCAACTGGGCGAGGGCCATGATGGGATTCTGGACATTCCCGCCATAGCTCCCGCTGTGCAGGTCACGGGCGGCGGTTCGGGCTTCGACCTCAAAATAGGCGAGCCCGCGCAAGCCATGGGTGATGACGGGCTGGCTGAGTGACATGAGCTCGCTGTCGCTGATGATGGCGACATCGCAGGCCAGGAGGTCACGATGGGCGGCGATGAACGGGCCAAGATGCGGCCCGCCAATCTCCTCCTCGCCCTCGATCAGGAACTTGACGCTGACCGGCAGGCTTCCCTTCGCCTTCAGCCAGGTCTGGACGGCCTTGACGTGGGCGAGAAACTGACCCTTGTTATCACTCGCGCCGCGGGCATACAGGAAGCCGTCGCGGATCGCCGGTTTGAAGGCTTCGGACGTCCAGCCCTCATTCTGATCCGCCGGCTGAACATCGTAGTGCCCGTAGATCAGGACAGTCGGCCGGGCGGGATCGGGATGTTTCCATTCGGCGTAGACGACCGGATTCCCGCCGGTCTCCATGGCATCGGCCTTGAGCCCGATATCGCGCAGATGTTCGCTCAACCACAGGCTGCAATATCGAACGTCGCGCGCGCGATCGGGCTGGGCGCTGACGCTTGGAATCGCGCAGAGTTCGATCAGGTCCTTGAGGTAGGCGTCTTTGTTGGCCAACGCGGCCACAAGAATCTCGTCAATCATGATGGGTTCGTCCGAATCTGCGGGAAGAGCCGCGCTACGGTATCCAGGCCATGCGTTCACTTCCCGCCAGGGGATGTTGCGGGCCCATCTCAATCACCCGGCGTTGACCACCGCCGTCGGCGCCCATGACGAAGATCGCCCAGCCTCCATCTCGATTGGCCTGATAGGCGATCCGCGTCCCATCGGGCGAGAACGTCGGCGAGACCGCGCCCAGGCCGCTGGTCAGCTTGCGGAATTGGCGGGCAGTGGTCACGACGTAGACATCTCCGTTGTTGACATAGGTGATTTCGACCCCGTTCGGCGACCAGGTTGG
>JAGOCU010000083.1 GCA_017998555.1 Thermoflexales bacterium | reverse complement strand
ATGACGGATGACGGATACTTTGCCTATGCTTGCGTCACTCGCGCTTCTCCTGGGTTATCAACTGGCGGGCGAGATCATCGCCCGGGCCCTCAACCTGCCCATCCCAGGGCCCGTGATCGGGATGCTGTTCTTGCTCGTCACCCTCATCATTCGGGGCCAGGCGCCCGAGCCGCTCAAGCGCCTGTCGCATGAGCTGTTGCAGCATCTGGCGCTGCTCTTTGTCCCGGCTGGGGTCGGCATCATCGCCCACTTCCAGTTGATCCGGGCCGAATGGGTGTCGTTGACGCTGGCGCTGGTCATCAGCCTGATCCTGACCCTGGCGGTCACGGGGCTTTCGATGAAGGCATTTGCCCGGAGGTAGCGCGCCATGGGATCCCTTACCCGCCTGTGGGTCTATCTCGCCCAGACCCCCCTGCTTTGGCTGACGGTTACGGTCGCCGTCTATGCCTTCGCGCACTGGCTGCATCATCGCGCCCATGCCCGCGCCATTCTCAATCCGGTCCTGATCTCGGTGGCGGCGATCGTCGCCATCCTGCTGCTGACGGGAACCGACTATGAGACGTATTTCGATGGCGCGCAATTCGCGCATTTCCTGCTCGGCCCTGCCACCGTCGCGCTGGCCGTGCCGCTGTATGCCCAGCTCGGCAAGCTCCGCCGTTTGGCGCTGCCGGTCGGCGTCTCGCTGCTGGCGGGATCGCTAACGGCGATCCTTTCCGCCGGCGCCATTTGCTGGGCGTTGGGCTCCTCGCGCCAGACGATCCTTTCGATCCTGCCCAAGAGCGCGACGACGCCGATCGCGATGGGTGTCTCGGAAGGGTTGGGCGGGCTGCCGTCGCTGACGGCCGTGCTGGTCATCCTCACCGGTATTCTGGGCGCGGTGGTGGGCACGACCGTGCTCGATCTGCTCCGCGTGCGGGATGAGGCCGCCCGCGGATTTGCGCTGGGCGTGGCCTCGCATGGCATCGGTACCGCCCGCGCTTTTCAGGTGAGCGAGGAGACTGGGGCGTTTGCCGGCCTGGCGATGGGCCTGAACGGCGCGCTCACGGCGGTGCTCGTGCCGATCCTGGCGAGGCTTTTTGGGCTGTGACGAAGGACCCCTCAAAAGATCGTTATTCCGATGGGATATCCCCCCGGCGAAGCCGGGGGGATATCCCATCGGAATAACGATCTTTTAAGGGGTCCGCGGGGCTACTGCACCGCGAACGAGGCGGCCAGCAGGCCAACCATGAGCCAGCGCCCGGCGTGGCGCGATACGCCGCCCAGGCCGCCCAGGAGCTGGGGCAGCCAGCACAACGCAAATAAGAAGGCGCCGATCGAGTGCCTGCCCGCGGCCAGCACCGCGAGCGCCGCGGCGTTGCCGGCCTGCCAGATCAGCCGATTCGGCCCCGCCCGCAGACCCGACCAGGCCACGGCCACGGCTCCGGCCAAAACCAGCTGGGCGCCCGTCGGCGCCGCGAGCAGGCCGGCGCCCAGCGCAAACGGCAATCCCAGCTCCACCAGCCCGGCATCGGCCGCCGCCAGGCCGGGTCCAATCGGGTGTCCACGCCCAAGCAGGGCGAGCTGCGGGGCGAGCAGGGCGGCCAATGACAGCGCCAGCGCCCAGGGTCCGAGCGCCCAACCCAGCAGCGTCGCGGCGGCAAGCGCTACGATGGCGGCGCCGATGGTCGGCCCATATGCCGGCATCAGGCGGCGGAGCGTGAAGTCGCGGAATTGACCGCCCACAATCGACAGGCGATGCGCGCCTGATCCCGGTTCGGTATAGGGGAGCGCCGGCAGCGGCTCACCCGAACGCCAGGCGCGCCAGCGTGTCCGGGCCAGTTCCCAGTTGTTTTCGGCCAGGGCTTCGCGCCAGAATTGCCAGGCCATGATCGTCGCCAGGGCGAGGGCAACGCTGAGGGCCGGCGGCAGTCCGCCGCCACCGGCCGCGATCAGTCCGCACCCCAGCGCGGCGGCCGGGGTCGCGAGGCGGATGGCGCGACGAGAGGCGGGGAGAGTCATGCGCTGCCTATGGCGCCGGTTTGGCGCCCGTCTGCAGGAAGTTTACGGCCGCGTCCAACTGTGGATCGCGGTCAGCCTTCGAGTCGTCGCTGCTGCGCACGACGGTGATGTCCGGCGCGATCCCGGTCCCGTGGATGGCCCGATCCTTGGGGGTGAACCAGCGTTCGATCGTAATCCGCAACTGGGCCCCGTTGGAGAGGGTCTTTGGCAGTTGGACACTGCCTTTGCCGAAAGTGGTCTCGCCGATGATCTGGCCCCGGCCATAGTCCTGGATCGCGCCGGCGACGATCTCCGCCGCGCTGGCCGAGCCGCCATTGACCAGGACCGCGAGCGGGATAGCCTGGGCGATGCCGCTGTTTGTGGTGCGCAGCCGTTTGACGTTGCCGGCCTGGTCGCGCTCGATGATGAAATCGCCCTCGGCCAGGAACAGGTCGCCCACCTCGACCGCCTGGGACAACAGGCCGCCCGGGTTGTCGCGCAGGTCGAGAATCAGCCCCTTCGGTTTCTGGTCGAGCAGTTCCCGGATCCTGGGCTCGAGCTGCTGGCGGGCGTTGGCGCTGAAATCGTACAGGCTGACATAGCCGATCTTGTCCGGGCCCGTTCCGATCATCTTTGAAGTGACCAGCGGGATCACGATCTTGCCCCGCACCACGGTGATCTCGAAGGGCTTGGGCGTGTCGGCCCGGCGCAGGCGCAGGGTGACGGGTGTGCCCCCCGGCCCGCGGATCAGGGCGGCGACCTCGGTCGCGCTGAGCGTGGCGACCTTGACCCCGTTGACGGATTCGATGTAGTCCCCGTTTTGCACGCCCGCTTTCGAGGCGGGGAAACCCTCAAAGACCCGCACGATCTGGATCCCCGCGCCATTGACTGAACGCAGCGTCGCTCCGATCCCTTCAAAACTGCCGTTTGTGTCCTCTTCGAGCAGCTTGGCGTACTTGGGTTCGACGTAGGCGGTGAAGTCATCTCCCAGGGCAGAGACCATGCCCCGGATCGCGCCGTTTGTCAGCGCATCATTGCTGGGCAATTCGCCATACCAATTCCCCTTGAGCTGGGCGAGCGTCTCGTTGATAAGCCTCTGGTCGACCTCCCCGCGCGCCGCTGCCGGCGTGGCGCTGATGCTGCCGGTGGCCGTGCCTGGCGGCGGGAATGCTGACGCGCCCCGGAAGCTGAAGTCACCGCGGGTGAGGGTGATGCCGGCGGCGATGCCCATCGCGAAGATGATCACGCCGGCGAATATCCCGATGAGGGCCAGGGCGGCGCCGCGCAGAAACTGAGTGGAGCGGGAGGGTGCAGGTTGGTTCATGAATAGGGTTCAAGGAAACAGAAGCGCCAGCGCGGCCGCCAACTGGCTGTCCTGGCCGCGCCGGGCTTCGTCTTCGGCGCGGCCAACGTCAATGTCGGGGATGAGTCCGACCCCGTCGATGGAGCGGCCCTTTGGCGTAAACCACTTGGCGAACGTGATATGCACCGACGAGCCGTCGCTCAGATCGTAGATGTACTGGGCCGAGCCCTTGCCGTAGGTTTTGGTCCCAACCAGCCTGGCCCGGCCATTGTCCTGCAGCGCGCCGGCGACGATCTCCGAGGCGCTGGCCGAATTGGCATTGACCAGCACGACCAACGGCCCGCTGGTTGCCAGGCCGCCGCCGCTGGCCCGAAAGCTCACATCGGTCTGCTCGCGGCGCCGCTCGAGCAGGACGACGCCGTCGGCGATGAACTGGCTGGCAACCTCGATCGAGGCGTTGAGCAGCCCGCCCCCGTTGTCGCGCAGGTCGAGGACCAGGCCCGCGGCGCCGTCGCGGCGCAGTTCGGTGATCGCGCGTTTGACCTCATCCGGGGTGCGGGCGGTGAAGGACTGGATGGCGATCACGCCGGCCTTCGCGCCGGTGGTGGTGGTGATGGCGCGCCAGGTCGTCGAGGGGGTCTCGATCACCGCCCGGACGATGCGCAACTCATATCGATCCGATCCGCGTCCAACGGTCAGATTGACGACACTGCCGACGTCGCCCCGAATCCGCAGCAGCACTTCGTTGAGCTCCGGCTTTGGGGCCAGCGGCACGCCGTCGATGGCCAGCAGGATGTCATTGGCCTTGAGCCCGGCCTTCTCGGCCGGCGCGTCCCTGATCGGGGTGAGGACAATCTGACCCTCGTCGTTGATGAACAGGGTGGCTCCGACCCCGCCAAAACTTCCGCGTTGTTGATCGCGCTCGACCGCCCGGGTCTGCGGCTCGATGAAGACCGAAAAGCGGTCGTTGAGGGTCTGAATTGCGCCGCGCACCGCGCCGTAATTGCGGAGCGTGTCGGAGGGCACCTGGCCGACGTAGCTCTCTTGCACCTTTGACCAGGCTTCATCGAGCAAGGGCAGGCCGGGCCCGGCCGGCGACGGTGGCGCGGGGCGGGGGAACGCGCCAGCGGGGCTGGACATCCCGCCGCGGAGCATCCAGCCGCCAAAAAACATGACGATCCCCCAGGCAATCGCCAGCAGGGTCAACAGGATCGGGCGCTTGAGGCTCACGATGGCGGATTAGACCACCGCCGGCTGAAGATCGGCTGAGGCGGTCCGGCTCTCAAAACATGCGCCGAGATGACCATCCCCGCGCGAAGCGCGGGGATGGTCATCTCGGCAATGGTCTTCAGGATGACTCCTAAAGTTCAGTGGGCAGATCGATGAAGACCGTCTCAAGCCCGAACTTGGCCTCGATATGGCGCATCAGGGCCTTGAGTCCAACGGTTTCGGTGTTGTAGTGGCCGCCGTAGATGACGTTGAGACCGCGTTCGCGGACCGGGTGATACCAGGTGTGGCTGGTCTCGCCGGTGATCAGCGTGTCGGCCCCGGAGGCCAGGGCCTCATCCACAAAGGTGACCCCAAACCCGCTGCACACGGCCACCCGCCGGGCGACCGGTTCGCTCTGCAGCTCGCCGGCCTGGACGAGGTTGCCCTCGCCGATCTGGTCGCGCAGGCGGGCATACAGGCCGGCCAGCGCGACGGGCGCGGGCAGATCGCCGATGAAGCCGATGGGCACGCCCTTGTGCAACCCCCATGGCTCAATATTGGTCAACCCGGCCAGGCGCGCGAGCTCGATGTTGTTGCCGACCTCGGCGTGGGCATCCAGAGGCAGGTGCGAGGCATACAGACCGAGATCATGCGCGAGCAAGGTCCGGACCCGGGCGTAGTGCGGTCCGGTGATCTGGAGATGCTGCGACCAGAATAATCCGTGGTGGACGATCAGTAACTGCGCCCCGCCCGCCACGGCTGCTTCAAAGGAAGCGAGGCAGGCGTCGACGGCAAAGGCCACCCGGGTCACCTCGGGATTGCCCTGCACTTGAAGCCCGTTGTTGCTCGCATCCGTGAAGCGCGCAGGCTCGAGATAGCCGTCGAGATAGGAGACCAGTTCATGAGTGAGCATGACTGCATTTTATAGGCCGGGATCGATGGTCCCGCCCGGCGTACGCCGGGCGGGACCATCGATCCCGCCCGGTTAGAATTGGGCCATTGTCCCTATCCTGATCCGGAGGCCAGATTTACGATGAAAGAATACGCAACCGAGAAGCTGCGGAATGTTGCCCTGCTCGGACACAGTTCAAGCGGCAAGACTACTTTCGCCGAAGCCCTTCTGTTCGCCAGTGGCGCGATCTCGCGCATGGGCAAGGTGGAGGATGGCACGACCGCCAGCGATTTTGATGACGAGGCGAAGCGGCGCCACCAGTCGCTCAGCCTGAGCGTGCTTTCGCTCGAATGGAAGGACTACAAGATCAATTTGATCGACACGCCGGGCTACGCCGATTTCCAGGCGGAGATGAAGAGCGCGGCCCGGGCCGCCGATCTTGGCCTGATCTTTGTCGATGCGGTGTCGAGCGTCGAAGTCGGCACGGAGCTCGCCATGCAGGCGGTCGACGACGCGAAGATCCCGCGCGCCGTGCTGATCAGCCGGATGGACCGTGAGAACGCCAACTACGACAAGGTCCTGGCCGATTTGCGCGAGGCCTTTCACCAGGACATCGTCCCGCTGATCATCCCGGTCGGCGCGCAGAGCAAGTTCAGCGGCGTGGTCGACCTCATCAGCCGCAAATACCTGAAGGGCGCCAAGGGCGAGGAAGCGCCGCTCCCGCCGGAGATGGCCGCGGAAGTCGAGCGGGCGCGCGAGAAGCTTGTCGAGGCTGCCGCCGAGGGCGAGGACGGCCTGATGGAGAAGTTCTTCGCCGGCGAAGAATTGACGATGGACGAGTTGCTGCGCGGGTTGCGCAATTCGATCCGCAACCGCCTGTTTGTGCCGGTCTTCTGCGCCTCGCCGGCGCTGAGCATCGGCGCGCATGCGATGCTGTATTCGCTGGTGAACTACGGGCCGATGCCCTTCGAGATGGGCGCCGATCCCGATGACGGCCAGCACGGCGTGGGTCTGTATGTATTCAAGACCGCCGCGGATCAGTTTGTCAGCAAGATCTCGTATTTCCGGGTGATCGAAGGCCCGGTTCGGGGCGGCGATCTGCGGGTGGTCGTGACCCGAAACAACGCCGAAGAGCGCATTTCGACATTGCTCGTGGTGCGCGGGAAGGAGCAGATCGTTGTGCCCGTCCTGCATGTCGGCGACATCGGGGCGGCGACCAAGCTCACCAATACCGTGACCGGGGACACGCTGTGCGACAAGAATCATTGCGTGACGCTGGACGCGATCGAATTCCCGAATCCGCTGTATGGCGCGGCCCTGCATCCCAAGAGCAAGAATGACACGGCCAAGATCAGCCCGTCCATTGCCCGGCTGGTCGAGGAAGACCCGTCACTGCGGCTGATCCATGACCAGGAGACCCATGAAATGGTGCTGATGGGCATGGGCCCGGCGCACATCGATGTGGCGGTCTCCCGGCTCAAGAGCAAGTTCGGGGTGGAGGTCGACACCTCGATCCCCAAGGTGCCGTATCGCGAGACCATCTCGCGCCGGGGCGAAGCGCGCCATCGCCACAAGAAGCAGACCGGCGGGGCCGGGCAGTTCGCCGAGATCGAAATGGCGGTTGAGCCCGCCACCCCCGGTGAGAATTTCGAATTCCAGTGGAAAGTGGTGGGCGGTTCAATCAGCCATAGCTACGAGTCCAGCATCGAAAAGGGCGTGCGCCAGGTCCTCGACACAGGCGTGATCGCCGGCTACAAGGTGAGCGGGGTCAGGGCCCAGGTTTTGGACGGGAAAGAGCATGCCGTCGA
The DNA here is from genome assembly GCA_017998555.1 of Thermoflexales bacterium. Lineage (GTDB taxonomy): Bacteria > Chloroflexota > Anaerolineae > J036 > Brachytrichaceae > Brachythrix. The sequence continues at coordinate 983 of JAGOCU010000083.1, read as the reverse complement.
CTCGAAACCCATCGCCTTCGAAATCGCGGCGCGATCCGTCTTCCGCGAGGCCTTCGAGCAGGCCAGCCCGTCGCTGCTCGAGCCGATCTACGAGTTCGTCATCTTCGTGCCCGACACGTATGCCGGCGACGTGATGAGCGCGCTCAAGACCAAGCGCGCCCAGGTCATGGGCATGGACCAGCGCGGGAACAAGACCGTCATCACCGCCCATGCGCCGCTGGCCGAAATGCAGCGGTTTGGGAATGACCTGCGCAGCCTGACCCAGGGGCGGGGGGTCTTTGAACTAAAGTTCGATCGTTATGCGCGGGTTCCGCCGGCCCTTGCCGAGCCGATCATCGCCAAGCACAAGGCCGAACTGGCGGCGCAGAAGGAAGAATAGCTGTGAGCCTTGAGCCGTTAGCCGTTAGCCTTTAGCCATAGGTTATGAGGCTTGCCTCACGGCTAACGGCTCACCGCTAACGGCTAACCGCTAACGGCTAACGGCTCAAGATGCCTTACACGCCCATCCTCGCCACCCTTGGCTACGTGCTGTCCCCGGATGGGCGCAGCGTGCTGCTGATCCATCGCAATACCCGCCCGGAGGACGCCCACTATGGCAAGTTCAACGGGCTGGGGGGCAAGATTGAGCGCGACGAGGATGTCGTTACCGCCATGAAACGCGAGCTGCGCGAGGAGGCGGGGATCGAGGCCACCCGCCTGTGGCTGCGCGGGACGATCAACTGGCCGGGCTTTGGCAAGCATGGCGAGGACTGGCTGGGCTTCATCTACGTCATTCGCGAGTTCAGCGGCGAGCCGCACTCGGCCAACCCGGAGGGCGCCCTGGCCTGGGTGCCGGTTCAGACCCTGCTGACGCCAGGCGCCTTGAACCTGTGGGAAGGCGATCCGCACTTTCTGCCGCTGGTCTTCAGCGACACGCCGCGGCAGTTCCATGGGGTGATGCCCTACCGGGACGGCAAACCCGTGGGCTGGTCGTATGAGTGGGT
>JAGOCU010000082.1 GCA_017998555.1 Thermoflexales bacterium | reverse complement strand
AGCTCGAGCGCCAGCGCTGCGCTCCACGAGAAGTCAGCCGCGCCGCAGGCCGAGCCATCCCGCGGGTCGTAGTACTCGTGAAAGCCCTGCGCCTCGACCAGGCCCAGGGTGTCGGTCGCGAGCTTGTCGGCCAGATCGTCATAGCCATACCGGCGCAGGCCGATCCCGATGATCCAGTTGATGATCACCCACACCGGCCCGCACCAGTAGCGACGCGGCCCGAACAGCGGCTCGTTGGCGGCGATGGTCGGCACCCCAACTTTCAACGCGCCGCCGGGGGCGAATTCGGCCGGGTTGAGCAGATGCTCGCGCACCAGACGCTCGGCCTGGGCGGCCGAAGGCAGGCCGGCGAAGAGGGCCGTGAACGGCGCGTAAGAGGCCATGTCGATCCTGCGCCCGGCCCGCGCGTCGTAGTCGTAATAGAACCCGCGCTTCTCGTCCCAGAAGCGCTGGTCGAAGATGGCCGTTGTGCCAGCCCGCCAGGCGTCGATCTCGCCCATGTCCGCTCCCAGCCGCGCGCCCAGCCAGGCCAGGTCCTCATCTGCCCGATGCAGGATGGCGATGTACATGACATCCTGGACCAGGAACGGCATGCTGGCCAGGAGCGCCTCGGGTTCCCAGCGCAATTGGCGGCCGAGGTTGATCATGTGGACAAACCGCGCGTAGTCCTCGGGGCGCGGGCGCTCATCGGCCTTCACATGCACCGTGTCGCGGCGCTTGAAGGGCGGCAGATCGGCCGGGGTGATGCCGTCCAGGATCGCCGCCCAACGGGGTGAGTTATCCGCCCCGCTCTCCCACGGATGGATCAGGCAGGGTAGCCCAGTGCCATCGGAACAGCGGGTGACATGCAGCCAGCGGTGCCAGGCCAGCATCCGATCGTAGTGCCGGCGCAGCGTCGCGTCGTCGACCAGGCCGGCTGTCGACGGGCGCTCGAGCAGCATCCGAACCACGGTCGCCAGAATAGGCGGCTGGGTGAAGGCGCTCGAGGGGATATCGCCCGCCCGGGCCAGCCCGGCCGTCTGCCAGAAGTCGGGCGGCGGGAAGTAATCGCTCGGGCCGTGGTGGTAGATGATGTGGGGGACCATCCCATCCCGCCACTGCGAGGCGAGCAGCGATTCGACCTCGGCCCAGGCCCGGGCGGGATCGAAGTAGCTGAGCCCCAGGGCGATGACGGCGCTGTCCCAGTTCCACTGGTGCGGATATTGACCGGGCGAGGGCTTGATGAAGGTTCCCGTGTCATTGCCTTTCAGCGTTGTGCGGACCCGGGCCAGGAGTGACTCAGAGATCATGATGGCGGTGGGGCGTCGGACGCCCAGATGACTTGAAACGGTTCGAGAGACAGCGCGCCGCCGGACAGATCGATTGCCCGGCCGGTGACAAGATCATGCGCGCCGAGCGAATCGACAGGCGCCGACTGGGCCGCGCCCGTGACGTTGACAATGCAGGTGACCCGATCGCCCCGATGGGCGCGCCTGACGGCAAAGACGGCCGGGCCGAGGTCGAGGACCTCCTGCGGGCTGAAGGGATCAAAGGCCGGATGGGCCGCCCGCGCGCGGAGCAGCGCACTGATCCCGTCGAAGACCCGCCGGCGCAGGCCGGCCGGGTCAGCAAGCTCGTCGTCAAGCCGGGAGAGCGCGAGTTTCTCGCGATTGACCGCCCGGTTGTAGCCCAGCAGTTCAACGCCCTCCGTCCACCCGCGCGAACCGAACAGGCTGTGGAAGTACAGCCCTGGCACACCCTGCAACGCCAGCATGATGGCATGGGCGGCGATCATGCGTTGGGCCAGGCGCGCGGGCCCAGGCGCCGAGGGCTCCGGCGCGATCGCATCCATGAAGTTGATGTTCATCTCGTACGGGCTGCGGCTGCCATCCGGCATGGCTTTGTCGCTGACAAAACCGCCCCGCGCCCGGGTTCCCGCGGCCAGGGTCAGCACTTCGGCTTCGGGCAGGATGCCCCGGGCCGGGTTCAGACCGATCCCGTCATGCGAAGCCAGGAAGTTGAAAAAGGTCGTCTGGTTTGAGGGCAGGCGCAGCATCCGGGCCCAGCCCGTCAGCGCGCGCGCGTCGCCCTTGCGGAAGGCGTCCACGATCAGCGGCGGGAGCGCGAAGTTGTAGACCAGTTGGGCTTCATTGGTCCCGTCGCCAAAGTAACTCACGTTGTCGGCGTGCGGGACGTTCGTCTCGGTGATCAGAACCGTCCCGGGCGCGGCCAGGTCCAGGGCCGCCCGCAGGATCTGGATGATGCGGTGGGTCTGGGGCAGATGCACGCACGGCGTGCCGAGCGTCTTCCACATGAAGGCGATGGCGTCCAGGCGGATCAGGCGCGCCCCGCGCCTGACGTACTCCAGCAATACACTCAGGATCTCGAGCAGGACCGCCGGCGAGGCGTAGTTCAGGTCGATCTGGTCGGCGCTGAAAGTCGTCCAGACCTGTTTGATGCCATCCACGGTCTGGAACGGGGTGAGCAGCGGCAGTGTGCGCGGGCGGGTGACCCTGGCCAGGCGTGGATCGTCCGGGTCGTCGACGACAACGGCAAGATCGCGCCAGGCCGGGTCGCCGCGCAGAAAGCCCTGGAAGTACTGGCTGCTGGCGCTGACGTGGTTGATGACCGCGTCGAACATCAGGCTGAAGCGCCGGCCGAGCGCGGCCACATCCTCCCACCCGCCCAATTCCGGGTTGACTGCCCGGTAGTCGACGACGCTGAAGCCATCATCGCTGGTGTAGGGATAGAAGGGCAGAACGTGGATGCCGCTCACGATGCCATCGAGGCGGGCTTCGGCAAAGCGGGCCAGGGTACGCAGCGGGGCGACGCCGGGCTCGCGCAGCGTGTCGCCATAGGTGATCAGGATTGCATCGCGCTCGGAAAGCGGCGTCTGCGGACGCGGCTCCGCCACGTTCGCAAACGCGGCCAGGGTTGCGCGCGCCTTCTCCCACGCGCGCGCCCCGGCCTCGGGGCCATACAGAAACGCGAGGCCCGCGCGGATCGTGTTCTCAGACATGGCGGCCGCTATTTCAACCAGCGCACTTTGTCGGGCATCGGTTTGAGCCAGAGTTTGGAGCCAGGTTCGGGCATGAGTTCGGCCCGGGTGTTCACCTTGATGAACTCATCCCCCACCTTGGCCGTGATGAGGTTGTGCGAGCCGAGCGGTTCCACGACGAGGATGCTGGCTTCCAGCGCGCCGGACATCGGCGAGGTGAACGAGTCCAGATTCTCCGCCCGGATGCCGACCAGGTCGTAGCCCGGGGGCGCGATCAGCCCGATCGAGGCCAGGCCCGCCGCGCGCAGGAAGTTCATCGGCGGATTGCCAATAAAGCCGCCCACGAACTTGTCGACCGGGTGGTCATACACCCGCAGGGGCGAATCGCACTGCAGGATGACGCCCTGTTTCATCACCGCGATCCGGTCGCCGAGCGAGAGCGCCTCGACCTGATCGTGGGTGACATAGACGGTGGTCGCGCCGGCGTCGCGGAGCAGCTTCTTGAGCTCGGCCCGCATGTCCAGGCGCAGCAGCGCGTCAAGGTTGCTCAAGGGCTCGTCCATCAACAGCACGCCGCTGGGCATGGCCAGCGCGCGCGCGACGGCCACGCGCTGGCGCTGCCCGCCCGAGAGCTGGGCGGGGAAACGCTGTAGATAGTCCGTAATGCGGAGCATCTCGGCGCTATTCTCGACCCGCTTCTTGACTTCGGTATCGGGCAGTTTCTTCATCCGCAGCCCGAAGGCGATGTTGTCCCAGACCGTCAGGTGGGGGAAGACGGCGTAGCTCTGGAAGACCATCGCGATATCGCGGAAGCGCGGCGGGACATTCGTCACGTCCCGCCCGCCGATGGTGACCGTGCCGCTGTCGATGGCCTCGAGCCCGGCGATCGCGCGCAGGAGGGTGGTCTTGCCGCAGCCGCTCGGACCCAGCAGAACCATAAACTCCTTGTCTTTGATCGTCAGGCTGACGTCATTCGTCGCCCGCGCCTTGCCGTAGGTCTTGATGATGTGGTTGAGTTGGATTTCAGCCATTTGGTTTCTCGTGGATGCGCTATGGCTGGCCTCCGGCCAGCCATAGCGCATCCACACACTTCTATCAGCGGCTAACGCGTCCCCACAGGGTGAACAGGTATTTGCGAATAAACAGCATGAAGACCATGCTTGGCGCGAGCAGGAAGAAGCCGCCGGCGTACTTGTAGTTCAGCGGCGACTCGTCGAGCTGGGCGACCAGCAGAGCCGGCAGGGTCCGATTGCGGCTGGTCAGGATCACCGAGGCGAACACCTCGTTCCAACTCAGCACAAACGTGAACAAGGTCGCGGCGGCCAGGCCTGGCAGGGCCAGCGGCAGCACGACCCGCACGAAAGCCTGGAGCGGCGAGCAGCCGAGGGTTTCGGCGGCCTCTTCGAGATCACGCGGGACACCGGCAAAGACGCTGCTGGTCACCAGAATGGTGAAGGGCAGCGCCAGCGCGCAGTGCATCAGGGCCAGGCTGAAGACGTTGTCGTTGATGCCCAACTGGATGTAGGCGACCGCAATCGGGATGGACAGGATGACGATCGGGAAGGCCCGGGTGCTGACGATGACGAGGCGAAAGACATCCCGCCCGCGAAAGTTGAAGCGGGCCAGGGCGTATCCCGCCGGCGCCCCGATCAGGGTCGAGATGACGATGGTGATGATCGCCACCACCACGCTCCGCCCGGCGCTGGGCAGCACGTTCGTCGCGCCCAGAAAGAAGGACATCGTGTCCGCGCTGAAGGGATTGGGCAACAGCGCCTTGGGAAAGTCGAAAATGCCCTGGCGGGTGCTGAAGGCCGACACGGCGATCAGCCAGATCGGAACGAGGATCCACAGGGCCATGAGCACGGCCCCCACATAGGTCAGGACCCGGCTGAGTTTGAGACCTTTCACAGCGCCTCCCCGTTTTTCGAGCGCAGACCGACCAGGAACACCACCGTCGACGCGATCGACAGGATCAGGATGACGCTGGCATAGGCGGCGGCGACGTTGGGATTACGGATGGTGTAGTACCACTTGTAGGCTTCGCCGGCGAGCAGGCTCATTCCGCTGCCTGCCACGGCCAGGGCCACGCCAAAGACCTGGAAGGCCAGGATCGTGCGCAGGATCAGCGCGACCTGCAGGCTCGGGCGCAGCAGAGGCAGGATCACTTTGGTGATCTTGCGGAACTGATCGGCCCCGAAGACCTCAGCGGCCTCAAGATAGTCGCCGGGGATGGACTGCAGGCCCGAGACCAGAATGACCATGATAATGCTGGTCGCCCGCCAGGCCTCGGCAAGCACAACGGCCAGTATCAACCATCCCTGGTTCTGATAGCTCAGGAAGAGGAACGGCCGCTCGATCAGCCCGAATTGCACCAGCAGGCTGTTGAGAAAGCCGTTGTTGGTGAAGATGTTGAACCAGACGATGCCGGCCGCCAGTTCGCTCACCGCCAGGGGAATGGCGTAGATATAGAGAAAGAGGCTGGCGCCCTTGAGTTTGGCGTTCACCAGAAGCGCCATGGTCAGGGCCACCGCGAACTGGACGGGAATGAGGATGACGATCAGCAGCAGGGTGGTCGTCAGCGCCGGCTGAAACTGCACGTCGCTGACCATCTTCTGAAAGTAGCTCAGGGTCAGCGCGCCGGTGTCATTGTCGCGAAAGGCCAGTCCAAACGCCTCGACCATCGGGTAGGCGAAGAAGACGGCCATGAAGACCAGCGCGGGCGCCACCAACAGGAAGGGGGTGAGATTCGTGCGGCGGGTAGTCACGGCATGTATAGCGGTGGATCGGGGGCCGCGGCGCGCCGCGGCCCCCGATCCACCAACACTCAAGCTACTTGATCACGCAGGGCTCGCCGGCCTTGACCGGATCGGGCGCCCAGCACGGAGCCTTGACGTCGGTCATCACCGCCTGCAGAATGGCCTTCTGCTTGGCGAGGGTGGCGGTGATGTCGGCCTTGTTCAACACGATCTCGGTGAAGGTGTCGCGATAGACCTTGTTGAAGTCGCCGCCCTTGGCGCCCAGCCCTTGCGGGATGAGCACGGGGAGCGCCTTCGCATCCGCGGCCTGCGCCTTGACCGCGCTGCCCATGGCCTTCTGCCAGGCGGGCGCAGTGGCGGGCAGGTCGCCGCCGCTGACCGGGTAGAAGCCGATGGCCGACAGGTTCGCGGCCTGGGTCGACGCGCTGGTCATGAAGTCGATCAGCGATTCGGCGCCGGCGGCATTCGGGGCGGTGTTGGGAATCGACAGACCGGCCAGGATGACCATATAGGCTCGGCCCTTGGGTCCGATCGGGGCCGGAGCGGCCACGAAGTCATCGGGTTTGTTGGCGAAGGCGTCCTTGAGGCGAGCCACATGATCGATCGTCACCCACACTTCGCCGCTCAGGAGCTGCTCCTGCATGAAGTTGTAGGTGGTGCTCTGCGGGTTGACATACTGCCACAGATCGACGAAGTACTTCCAGCCTGCGGCCGCCTCGGGGGTGCCATAGGTGGCGGCGGTGCCGCCGCTGAAGGCCGGGATGAGATAGCCCTGGAAGAAGCGGTGAATCAGGCCGTTGTTGCCGGCCGCGAATCCGATCTTGGCTTCCTTCTCGCCGTCCTTCATGGCCTTGCCCCAGGCGAGCAACTGGTCATAGGTCAGGTTGTTGACGTCGGCCCCGGAAGGCAGGTACTTGAGCGCCTTCTTGTTGATCGCCATGATCAGGGTGGCCTGCATCCAGGGGATCATCTGGGTCTTGTCGGTCCCCAGCTTGCTCACTTCCCAGAAGCTGGCGGGAATACCGCGATCCCCGAGCTTGGTCTTGAGCGCGGTGAGGTCCTTGATCTGGCCGATCAGCGGCGAGATGTCGCCGACCAGACCGGCCGCGACATCGACCGTGCCTTTGCCGGCCTTGTTTTCAGCGGCGATCTTGTCCAGAAACGGGCCGGACGCCTCGGTGACGAGTTCGACCTCGCCTTTGAAGGTGTTCAGGACCTGCTTGCGGATGGCTTCGGCTTCGTTGACGGTGTTGCCCTGGGTGCTGTAAAAGAACACTTTTCCAGCCGTCGCGGGCGCGGTGGTGGCAGCCGGTTTGGCGGCCTCCGTGGGTTTGGCGGGCGCCGCAGTGGGCGCCGCCGGGGCGGCGGCCGCGCAGGCGGAAAGCGCAAGGCTCAGCGCGCCGGTCAGACTCAGCAGCTTGGCGAGTTTCGGGTTCATCTGGAGGCTCCTTTTGGTATGGGTCAAAACGTTTTGGACAGACAGCGTTCCAAAACGTTTTGGACATTATGCGCAGTTTTCGGAATTACGCAAGAGGGGGGCGGATATAGTTGACACCGCCATGCGCCTCATTCCCAATCCTGCCTCGCTCGACCTCATCAGCTCCGGTTTTTCGCTCTCCCCCAACACGGTTATTTCCAGCCCGCCCGCGCTGCGGGCCGAGGCCGAGATGCTGGCCGGCTGGCTGCGGCCCGCGACGGGCTTCTCCCTCCCCGTCGTGTCGACTGCGCGCGAGAACGACGTGATTGATCTCGGGCTCTCGGAAGCCCTTGGCCACGAGGCCTATACCCTCGAGGCAACACCCGAGCGGGTCGTCATCCGAGCCGGTGACGCCGCCGGCGCCTTCTATGCCGGGCAGACCTTGCGGCAACTTCTGCCGGCCGGCATTTTCACCGCCCAGCCCATCGCCATGGTGGCGTGGAAGGTGCCGGGGGTGCGCATCGCCGACGCCCCGCGCTTTGGCTGGCGCGGCTCGCATCTCGACGTCTCGCGCCACTTCATGCCGGTCGCATTTGTCAAAAAGCACCTCGACCTGCTCGCCCTGCACAAGATGAACGTCTTTCACTGGCATCTCACCGATGACCAGGGCTGGCGCTTCGAGGTCCGCAAATACCCGCGCCTGACCGAGGTCGGGGCCTGGCGGACGACGACCCGCCTCGGCCATGAGTACGACAAGCGCGATCTGTTCGACGGCATCCCGCATGGCGGCTTCTACACCCAGGCCGAGGTGGGCGAGATCGTCGCCTACGCGGCCGCTCGCCACATCCTGGTCCTGCCCGAGTTCGACATGCCCGGCCACATGATGGCCGCGATCGCCGCCTATCCTGAGTTGGGCAACGTCGACGCCCCGGCCGAAGTCTGGCCGCACTGGGGTATCTCAAAGCGGGTGCTGAACATCAGCGAGCAAACCATCGCCTTCGCCCAGGACGTGCTGAGCGAGGCGCTCGAACTCTTTCCCTCCAAGTACATCCACCTCGGCGGCGACGA
>JAGOCU010000081.1:5704-8226 GCA_017998555.1 Thermoflexales bacterium | reverse complement strand
AGGGTCATTGGGCGGGCGGGCACACAGCGCGTGCTCAAGGGCGGCTCATTTCGCGAGTCGCGCGAGACCGCCCACTGTCGGGCCCAGATTCAACGCTGGCCTGAGGATGTCGCCGACGATGTCGGTTTCAGATGCGCCTGGTAGCGCGCAAGGAGAAAAAGATGAGATTCTGTCCATCGTGCGGTCGTCCACTTCCGGAAGGCCTGGTCGTGCATTGCCCCAGTTGCGGGGCGGCCATTCCGGCGGCGATGAACGATGCCGAACGGCTCAGCCGCGACGCCGAGCAGGTCGCCGGTGATGCGGCCGCCGCCGCAAAGTCGCTGGGAGATCAGTTCGAGGCCATCAATCGCGATCCGCTTGCGCCGGTCCCCGAGGCGCCGCCCACTGTTGAAACGCCCGACATGACCTTTGTTCAGGGCGCGCCGCCAGCGACCCCGGTGCCGCCCGTCGCCCCTGTGTGGCCGACGACGCCCCAGCCCGCGCAACCGCCTCAGTTTGGCCAGGCTCCCGTCCCGTCGCCGGCTTATCCGCCGCCGCCCCAGCCGCAAGCACCGCCGCAATACGGGCAACCGCAATATCCACCCCCGCCGCAATATGGGCAGCCGCAGTACCCGCCGCCACCGCCACTCTACGGGACGGGTGGGTCACCCGCGCCCAAGGGCAAGTCCACGGCCTTGGTCCTCGAACTGATTCCCGGCCTCCTGTTCGGCCTGATGGGGATCGGCTGGATGTATGCCGGAAAATCGGACAAGGGCATATGGTGGCTGGTCGGTTCCGTCGGCTGGTGGTTGATTATGGGCGTTGTGGGATTGCTGACGGTCGGGATCGGCTGCCTGTGCTTCCCCCTGATCTGGGTCGCGGCCGGAATCTCCGCGTACCAGCTCAACAACCAGATGAAAGCCGAGCCTGGCCGCTACCAGTAATGGACAGACGATAACGGGCTCCCCCGGCTCCGCCGGGGGAGCCCGTTATCGTCTGTCGCCGGATTAGGTTCCCTCTTCCCAGCTCGCCAGATACGCAGCCTGCTCTTCGGTCAGGGTGTCGATCTTGACCCCCAGGCTCTCGAGCTTCAGCCGCGCGATCTCCCGGTCGATGTCCTCGGGAATCGTGTAGACGTTCGGCTTCAGCGTCTTGAAGTTGCGGACCATGTACTCCGCGCCAAGGGCCTGATTGGCGAAGCTCATATCCATCACCGCCGCCGGATGTCCCTCAGCCGCGGCCAGGTTGATCAGCCGGCCCTCGCCCAACAGGTTTAGCTTTCGGCCATTCTTCAGGGTGTATTGCTGAACGAACGGGCGCACCTGGCGCGGCCCGCCCTTGCTCATCTTCTCGAGAGCGGCAATATTGATCTCAGCATTGAAGTGGCCCGAGTTGGCCAGCAGCGCGCCGTCCTTCATCAGCTTGAGATGCTCGGTATCGAGCACGTTCTTGTCACCGGTCAGGGTGATGAAGACATCGCCACGCGGCGAAGCGTCCTTGAGCGGCATCACCTGATATCCGTCCATCAGCGCTTCGAGCGCCTTCATCGGATCAACTTCGGTCACGATCACATGCGCGCCCATGCCGCGCGCGCGCGAGGCCACCCCGCGCCCGCACCAGCCGTAGCCGGCTACGACGACCACCCGGCCGGCCAGCAGGATGTTCGAAGCCCGAATGACGCCGTCAATGGTGCTCTGCCCGGTGCCATATCGGTTGTCAAAGTAGTGCTTGGTCATGCTGTCGTTGACCGCCAGCACCGGGAACTTCAGGGCCTTATCCTTGGCCATCGCGCGCAGGCGAATGACACCGGTGGTGGTCTCCTCGGTCCCGCATTGCACTTCCTTGATCTGGCCCTTGCGCTCTTTATGCAGCACGCTGACCAGGTCGCAGCCGTCGTCCATCGTCATCTGCGGATGATGATCGAGGGCGGCGTTCAAATGCCGGTAGTAGGTGCTGTTGTCCTCGCCTTTGATGGCGTAGACCGGGATTTCGTCGTTGGCGACCAGCGACGCGGCGACCTCATCCTGCGTGCTGAGCGGGTTGCTCGCGCACAGCACGATGTCGGCCCCGCCGCTCTGCAGCGTGCGCATCAGCGCCGCGGTCTCGCTGGTTACGTGCAGACAGGCCGAGACTTTCAACCCCTTCAGCGGCTGTTCCTTGGCGAAGCGCTCGCGGATGGCCTTCAGCACCGGCATCTCCGCCTCAGACCATTCGATCTTGTAGCGGCCTGCCTGGGCCAGGCTGGGATCCTTGACATCAAATTCCATGTGTATGCTCCTCGTTTCTTGAATGTGGATTTATGTGACCACGACGCGGCCGGGACTCCAGGCTGCTTCCGGGCTTGATTCGCCAGAGGCAAAACTTTCCGGAAGCGACATACACCGGCTTCGCCGATGTATGTCGCTTCCGGAACGGTTTTTGTTTCAGGCGATCAGGTTCCGGAGGCGATATCGTGAACCTATAACCGTAGTGTACGCGACTGAATTGCGCTTCAGTCGAGATTGAGCGGCCCAAAGTGGGCGGCGTAACGGGCCTTGAACTCG
>JAGOCU010000081.1:0-5604 GCA_017998555.1 Thermoflexales bacterium | reverse complement strand
TTTTGTTTCAGGCGATCAGGTTCCGGAGGCGATATCGTGAACCTATAACCGTAGTGTACGCGACTGAATTGCGCTTCAGTCGAGATTGAGCGGCCCAAAGTGGGCGGCGTAACGGGCCTTGAACTCGGCCCAGGTGAAGGCGTGCCCCTGCCCGCCAACGTGCTCCAGCGCATAAGTGGCGGCCACGCTGCCCAGCCGTCCGCAGGTTTCCCAATCGGCTCCGACCGCCAGACCCTTGAGCAGGCCGCCGCGATACGAATCGCCCACGCCCGTGGGGTCGATCACCCGTTCCTCCGGAACCACCGGGATCTCAAGGCGTTGACCCTTGAGCAGGATCGTTGAACCCTTCTCGCCACGGGTCACGATCAGGGCTGTGGCGGTGTCCAGGATGGCATCCTCGCTCAGCCCCGTCTTCTGCCGGATGAGCTCAAGCTCATAGTCGTTGACGATGACGACAAAGGCGCCCTCGAGACCCGCGCGCAACTCATCCGCCGACGAGCGCGCGCATTGCTGGCCGGGATCGTAGATGAACGGAATGCCGAGGGCGCGACATTCTCGCGCGTAGGAGACCATCGCGGCCGGGTCATTGGGCGAGATGATGACCAGATCGGGCCGGGGCGCGTCGGCAAACGACAGGCTTCCCGCGTCCGCCATGGCGCCGGTGTAGAACGACGCGATCTGGTTGTTTTTCTGATCCGTGTTGCAGAAGAATGAGGCGGTGAACTTGCCTGGCACATCCCGAACGAGCGATGTGTCGACGCCATGCGATTCGAGCCACTGGCGGTAGTCCCCGAAGTCCTGTCCGGCGGTCGCCATGATCGTCGGCCGCTCGCCGAGCAGCGCCAGCGTATACGCCACGTTTGGCGCGCATCCGCCCCGGCGGCGCTCCATCCCGTCCACCAAAAAACTCAGACTGATCCGTTCGAGCTGGTCCGGCAGGATATGGTCAGTAAATGAGCCGGGAAAGGTCATGAGGTAGTCATAGGCGATCGACCCGGTGATGACAATGTTCATACGTTATTGTTTGCGCGCCTTGGGATTCTCGAAACGATATCCCTGGCGTCGAATGGTCTTGAGATAGCGCGGTTCCGTTGGGTCATCCTCGATGCGCTCGCGCAGCCAGCGCATATGGACATCCAAGGTCCGGGTGTCGCCCATGTAGGTCGTCTCCCAGACCTGCTGCATGAGCAGCTTGCGGGTGATGATCTCGCCCTGATGCTGCATGAAGAGCTGAAGCAGGCGGCAGAGCTTCGGATTGAGCCGGATTTCCTCGCCGCGCTTGCGCAACATGCCGTCGGCCGGGCGCAGGATGAGCTCCCCGCAGCGCAGCTCAGCCGCGTGCCCGGCTGGCATGAGTTTTTCGACCTTGGCCATGACCCGGCGCAGTTGCAGCGGCCGCGCGATATAGCCATCACCGCAGGCCTCGCAACCTGCCGCGGCCGCGTCCTGACCTTCCGCGCCGAGAAAGAGCACGTTGGTCTCCGAGATGCGTTTGACGGCCTGGCACAGCTTTGCCGCGTCCACGCGCAGCGATGGCAGATCGACAATGACCAGCACCGGCTTGTCGCGTTCCACATGCGTGAGCGCGCTCTTGGCCGTCCGCACCCACGTGACCGGATAGCCGCTGCGTTCTAGCGCAAGGCCAACGGACTCGCCCAGTCCGCCCTGAATAAGGAGAATTTTGCGCGCTGCGTTCTTCATCGATGGCTGCGGCGCGGGATTATACACACGTCAAGGCTGGCTTTAAGGTGACTTAAGCTCGCTGGAAGACGTCCGAATAATGTTGGCGAGAACACAATCCCCGCGATTCGCGCGGGGTTGTGTTCTCGCCGGATGTTTTTAGGATCACTTCTAGAGCTTTTCGCTCATTGCCTCGGCGTATCCGGTGAGCTCAACGAATCCGGCGCCCGACACGGATATCCCGCCGGCAACACCGGATACCGATACCGCCCCTTCCCAATAGGTCGAAGACAGATTCATTTCCTGATCGCGCAGACGCGGCGTGGCCACAACATCGACTCCGAGCGACGCAAGCTGAATGCGCCAGCCGCTCGGATAGGATGCGCCGTTCGCCGGGCTGCGCCAGGTGTCAGTCGGAGTGATCATCACTTCGGATCTGGATAATGCGCGGGTTTCACCGTTGGACAACACCCAGGTGCCGCTGCTCGAAACCCCGTCGGATCCGTCCGCCTGCCACAGTCTGAAATACATCAGCTCGCTGCCATCGCTCAACTGAAGTGAGAACCAATCCCAGCCGCGGGTTCCGGCGCCCAGAACGCTGGTGCTCCACTCGTGATCCATCCAGCTCTGGCCTGCCACCGTATGAGAGCCTTCGGGTGTCGTGATTGAGCCACGGGTATCCATGCGCGTGTAGGAGTAGTAGTATGACGCGTTGCCCGGCTCCGGGCTCTTCTGGCTGAGGCCGCGCTCGCCGTGCCGAACCATCGGCTTGGCGCTGTCAAGCGTCAGATCAATCGCATAACCATCTGACTTCGCCAGAATCCGAACCGAGGCGGCGTCCAGCCCTGAACGTCGCGGCGAGGCCACCGCCTCGGCCGACCAGTCCTCGATAAAGACCCGGAAGGGATCCGCGCGCGTGCCCGCCAACCCGCCGGCGCCGCGGCTGAATTTCTGGAATTCGCGATGGGTGTTCGCGCTGGTATCCGTGACGGCAAAGTGGGCAAAGTAGAGTTGGCGCGTGGCGAGGCTGGCCTCCGGCGCCGGCGCGCCCGGCGCCAGCGCGCGGCGGAAGATCGTGAACTGATAGCCAAAATGTCGTCCGCTCTCGGTCGTCACGTTGCCCGTGTAGTACCACCACTCGGTTTGAAAGTCGTCGTGGGCGGCGTGATCACGCGGGAACTCGAGATCACGGGCGACCATCGCCCGGGAGAACTTCGACGTATCTGTATCCGCCTGCAGACCCTGGATCGTCGCGCGGGCTGGAGTGGGCGTCGGCGGCTGAAAGGCAAGAAACAGCAACACCCCGATTCCGATCACACTTGCTGCCGCGATCCCGCGGCCGACGTTTTTCATCAGCAAGATTCTAGATCAATACATGGCCAGGGTTCCAAGCCTGTGATTTCCTTAAGGTCTCACCACAGAGGCACAAAGACACAAAGAATTCTCCTCATTGACTTTGTGCCTTTGGGTCATTGTGGTGAAAACACGCGACCCGGCCCTCTACAATCGCGGCGTGCAAGGCGACAACGCCCTCATCATCATTCAGCTCGACGGGCTGTCGCACCCGCGCATGCGCGATGGCATCGCCCGCGGACTGTTGCCCACCCTTGGCCGTTGGCTGCGCGGCGCGACCCATCGCCTGCACCGGTTGGACAGCGGCTTGCCCTCGCAGACCTCCAGCGCCCAGGCCACGCTCCTGTACGGCATCACCGATCCACCGCCGGGTTTTCGCTGGTATGACCGCCAGGCCGGCCGGGCCAGGACCTCCCGTGACCCCGCAGATTTGCGGCGCGTGGCCCGCGACTGGCCCCAAAACGCCGGATTGCTGCAGGGCGGCGCGGCAATCACAACCGCCTGGTCGGCGGGCGCAGCGCGCCATGCGTTCGTCCTGAGCGAGGGCCTGCGCTCGTCGAACTTCCGCAACTTCCCCTGGCGCGCCGTGGTCCCGCCACGGTGGCCCCAGGGGGCGCGGGGTACGAGCCCGGCGGCCATCCTGCGCGGCATCCTCGTGGCCGGGACCCTGGACGCGCTCACGACGGCCGCAACCGTGGCGGCCATCAGCGCGAGGCGCGGACCCACCTTCGCCACGCTTCTGGGCTATGACCAGGTCGCCCACCATGCCGGCCTCGGGGCGCCCATGACGGACTGGGCGCTTCGCCGCCTGGACGATTCAGTGCGGGCGATTGAAGCGACTGAAAGCGCGCAAGGCAACCGTGCTCAGATTATCGTGTTTTCCGACCACGGCTTGTCCGAATGCGTGCCCTTTCGAAAGCTGCGCCGAGAAACGCTTGGCGACATGATTGTCCGCGAGACTGGCACCGCCCGGCGCGACTGGCACGTGGCACCCTCAGGCAATCTCGCCCACGTTTACGCGCTGAGCGCGCAGGCGAAGACATCCCTGGATTCGCTTGTCCCTGTCTTGATGCGCGATGAGGCCATCGGATTCGTCGTCCAAAATGGAATCGCGCATGCGCGATTTGGCAAGGTCGAGCTTGAATCGGCGACGGTGTCTGGTGATCATCCCCTGGCCGCCTACGGTCCAACGGGGCTTCGGACGCGCCAGGTCGCCGCCCTGGCCCGCCACCCGGAGGCCGGGGACCTCATCGTCATGGGCGCCGCAGACGCAAGAGGGACCGTTACGGCGTTCGAAAACCAGCGCGCCGCCCATGGGGGCCTCGGCGGCGCCCAAACCGAAGCGTTCGCGCTGCTGCCCGTCGGGATTTCCGCCGCCGACGATCTGGGCCTGATGGAACTTCGCGGACTCCTCCAGCGAAGGCTGGGACGTCGTCCCTAAGTCAACCTGGAAAAACGGCGAGATCCGGGCCCCGCGCGATGCGCAGGGCCTGGATCTCGCCGTTCACGGAAGAAGCTGCCTTCGGGAGTTGAACCCGAAACCTATCGCTTACGAAGCGATTGCTCTGCCGATTGAGCTAAGGCAGCCAGCATGCGATGCCGGAAGAATATACCACACGGCGATCGTTTCTCCACAGGATATAATGCCCGCTCAAGTTCGAAGAGGAGGTGTTCCAAACACAAACGCCAATGAAGAACCGTATGCCATTGTTCTCTGATTCGCCCATTCCAGGCGCAGGGACCGAGGTTGCGGCGGCACGAGCCCTGAGGCAGGCCGCGCAGCAACGAGGGTTGCCTGCATGACCGTCAACTTTGAGAGAAAGGAGCATCTTGAGTGAAATCTTAATCACCCACACCCGCCCCGAACATCTCCCCTCCTGCGCTGAACTTCAGCGCGTCTGTTTCCCCACGCTTGCGCCCGAGGAACACCTCACTGAAGCGCACATCGCCAATCACCTGCGTTTGTTCCCCGATGGCCAATTCGTCGCCATCGAGACCGCCACCGAACGGGTGATCGGCATGACCGCCGGCTTCCGCACCCATTTCGACTTCAATCACACCCACGGCCATACGTTTCTCAGGGCCGTGAGTGGTGGCTGGTTCTCCCGCCACAATCCGCACGGTTCGCACTACTACGGCGCCGACATGAGCGTCCACCCTGACTTTCGGGGGCGCGGGTTGGCCCGGGGCTTCCACGAAGCGCGCAAGGAGCTGTGCCGGCGTCTGGGCTTGAAGGGTCAGGCCGTCTGCGGCATGATCCCCGGCTACGCGGCGTATACCCGGGTCATGACGGCGTTCGAATACGTGAACCATGTCGTGAAGGGGGCCATCTACGACAGCACGTTGACGACGCAGATTCGGAATGGTTTTCTGGTGCGCGGGCTGGTCGCCAACTATGTGATGGACGCGCCGACCCGCGGCTGGGCGACGGTCTTGGAATGGCGCAACCCGGAGCACGCCGAGATCGCCCTGCCCCCCATTCGAATTGAACACACCGCCAACGACCCGCGTCAGGGACGGATTTGGTAGGGGGTGGTGATGGTCCCAGGCATTGAAATTCGCCCGATGCGG
>JAGOCU010000080.1 GCA_017998555.1 Thermoflexales bacterium | reverse complement strand
CCTCGTCGCCGAATGCGGGCGATGCCGAGCCGCGTTGGTCGCCGGACGGCGCCTATATCGTCTTCAATTCGGGGCGGATCGCCGAGGAAGGCTTTGGCATCTATCGCATGGCGCCGGATGGCAGCAGCCAGACCAAGCTGATCGCCATCGCTGGGAAAAGGTCGCTCAACTTTGCGCCCCAGGTCAGCCCCGACGGCAAGAAACTGCTCTTCCACACCAACCGCGACGGCAACTTCGAGGTCTATGTCGCCAATGTCGACGGCTCGGGCTTGAAGAATCTGACCAATGAAGCCGGCAACGACATCACCCCCGGCTGGTCACGCGCAGGCGATCTCATCGCCTGGTCGGCCAATCGGATCGGGGATGGCTACCAGGTGTATGTTGCCAAGCCCGATGGCAGCGGCGTACGGCAGGTCGTCAGCGCGCCAAGCTCAAACACCGCTCGTCCGACATTCTCTCCGGATGGCAAGCGGCTGGCGTTCTCCATTCAGGCCTTCACCGGTCTGCCGTCGAAGATCGCCGTTGTCAACATCGATGGCACCGGCTTCAGGGTTTTGGACCTGGGACCCGGGGCGTTCCAGATGGGCGATTGGATCGACGATGACACGCTGCTCTACAGTTGGCGCAACAGCGACTCCGAGCGCTCCAGAATCGTCGCTTCGAAACTCGATGGTTCGAATCGGCAGGTGTTGATCAGTGTTGGCGGCGATGCGCTCTATCCCTCGTGGTATCGATAGGTCGCCAGGCTTTTACTCGCGCGGCGCTCAGCGGCACGGCGCGATTCACACGCGACGACGATGAGCCGGTTGTTCGCCCTGGGGCTCGATGGAGTCGGCCTGGATGTCTGGAGGCGGCTGTGTGATCGCGGCTGGCTTCCCCGGCTCGCGCCGCGCTTTCCTGTCCTGGCCCCGCTGGCCTCCACGGTTCCGCCCCTAACGGCTCCGGCGTGGACGTCGATTGCGACTGGACTCAATCCCGGCCGGCATGGCGTGCTTGATTTCTGGACGCGCCCGAGTCCGGGACAACCCGCCCGGCTGATCGGCAACAGCACGACCAGGACCTTCTGGGAAGTAGCCAGCGCCCAGGGATTCGGTGTCGGCATCTTCAACTATCCATTGAGTTACCCGCCTCGCCCGGTCAACGGGTTTTGGGTGAGCGGGATGAACACACCCCGCGGCGCGGCCGATCTCGCCACCCCGGCGGCGCTGGCGGCGGTTTTGAGCGACTTCACGCCGGATATCGCCGTCGAGGCGACTGGGCGGCGTGACCTCAGGCGTCATCTGGCGGACCGCGTGGCTTTTTTGCGCGAGCTCATCGACCTGCAAGCGGCCCATCTGGCGGCCGGGTTGCGCGCCCTGCGGCAATCCGATCCAGCGAGCCTGTCCCTGTTCGTTTTTGCCCTGACCACCACAGATCGTTTTCTGCACTTCTTCTGGGATTGCGTTGCGGGCGCCGAGGAATCCGAAAGCCCGCCGGTGGCGTTGATGGAGCTTGCCCGCGCCTTCTGGCTTGGCCTTGACGAAGGCGTGGGACACTGGTTCAAGACCGCCGCTCCCGATCTGGAGATACTTTTTTCCGACCATGGTTTCGGCCCGTCACCCGAGCAGGTGTTCAACATGCCGGTCTGGATTCGGGACACGGATTGGCATACAGGCCAGCTCAAGCCCGCGGCCGCGGTCGGCCGGATCGGCCAGGCACGCGCTGCCGTCAAGGACGCGGCCAAGCGTCACCTGCCGGCGTGGGTGTGGCGCGGCCTTCGCGCGCGCCTGGCCTCGCCTTACGACTCCAGCGCTCAGGCGGGTTCAGTGCGCGCCGAGACGCTCTATGGCAATGTGATCGGCCTGACGTGCCCGCCCGGCCCGGCCGGCGTGTCTGTTGATGCCGTTTTGTCCGCCGCCCGCGCCTTGAGAGACCCGGCGGGCAAGCCCATCTTTGTCTGGGCCGAACGGGCCGAGGCGGTCTGGCCCGGCGAGCGGCCTGGGTTTCCCGACGGCGTGGCCTGCCTCAGGGATGACCTCGGCGCCGGCGCAAGCCCGGAGGATCCCCGCCTGCTGTTTCCCGCGCTGCCCGAACGCTTGGGTGACCATTCTACGTTTGGCATTCTGGGCCTCGGGCAGGCCGGCTTGGCCGAAGCGGATCAACCCCTGCGGGTGTGGGACATCGCTCCGCTTGCGCTGCAACTCATCGGCGCGGCGATTCCCGATGATCTCGACGGCGTACTGCCGCTCTGGGTCCCGGGGGAGCGTCTGTATGTCACACTGGATGCGGCTGGGGTGGCGGTTGCGGCGGGCTATTCCGATGACCAGACGGCCGAGGTCACAGCCCGCCTCAAAATGCTGGGCTATGTGGATTGAGCAGATTCGGGCGCGCGGTTTCTGCGCGCCTGCCTTTGCAACCCTGACATGAGCACGCCGCCGTTGCGCCTTCTGTACGTGACCGACTTCCTGCCGCATGCGCGATCCGATCACGGCGGGGGAAAGATGCTGCATGGCTACATCGAATCCATGCGCGGGCTCGGCCATCGTGTGAGCCTGCTCGCCTTGTGCCAGCCCAAGGACAGGGATGCGATCGCTGCTGCGCGCGAGGCGTTCGACCCCGTCGAAATCGTGAGCGTCGAGAATAGCCGGTCACGCCGGGCGCGGTCGTTTGCCGCCGGCCTGTTCGAGATGGAAGCGCGCGCCTACTGCCGCAGCGCGGGTATCGATGCCCGGGCGGCCGCCTTCCTGGCTGGGCATGATTTTGATGTCGCCCACGTTGTTCACCCCTGGTTGATGGATGTCGTAGCGGGCGCGCTCCCGCCGCAGAAGCGGAAAGCCATCCGGCTTGTCGGCCATGTCATCGATATCCAGACGGAAGTGGTCCGGCGCCGGCTGAGGAAATCGCCCTCGGCGCGTCTGCTCAAGGAATACGTCTGGGCAAGTCTGACCGAGGCGCGCTACTACGCGCGCATGGACCGTTTGATGACGCACGCGCGATCGGACGCGGCGTGGATCGCCACCCGTTTGCCGGGGCGTCCGCCCGCTTCCGTGATTCCCGTCTGGTTCGACGCCGAGAGGGACATTTTGCCCGCCGTGCCGCCCAGAGCGCAGTCGAATCGATTCATTGTTGTCGGCGCCTCCTCGGATCCTCGGATGCGGGAAGGCGTTTCCTGGCTGCTCCAACGGGTGTGGCCGACGGTCATAGCCCGCCATCCTGAGGCGACCCTCCATCTACATAGCGTGCGGGCCGAGGATCGAGGACCGTGGCTGGAGGGGCCCGGTGTGATCCCGCATGCATACGTCGATGACTTGCTTGCCGTCTACGATGAGGCCTGCGCCCTGGTGTTTCCGCTTCGCAGCGGCGGATTTAGCCGCCATCTGAAAATCCTGAATGCCATGGCCCGCGGATGCCCAATTGTTATGACAAGCGAGGCGAATACCGCCGAGCAATTGCGGGATTGCGTAGAAGCCTTGATTTGCGATAGCCCCGCCGCCTTCGCCTCGGCCATGACCAGCCTGCTTGACACGCCGGAAGCGGGCAAGCGTCTGGCCGCTGCAGGGCTTCAGCGCGTCAATGACGCGTATGGTGGTTATGTCGCGTCACAGGCGTTGATGAGTCTGTACGTCGGTTGACCGGTGTCTTGGGTAGTATTCCGAGTGTTTTCTTGTCATAACTGCAGGAAAAGCGGGAGCCTAAGCCATATGGAGTATGGAATCGGGGCGGGCTAGGCCCAATACTGATCCTATATTCACGGCGCCATCACAAGGGTGCGCGCTCAAAGGAGTCTGGAGGACCATATGAATCACAAGAATATCTTTCGGGCGGTGGGTTCAGCGGCGGTTGTCGTCGCCACCCTCGCCAGCGGTCTCGGCGCTGCCCGGGCCGATCTGACGTTTCCCGGCACCTACTACGGAACCGGCGCGACCAAGTACACCATCATGAATCTTGGCGCCTCCGCGGCGGCGGTTTCGGCTGCCTACTATCCCGAGGCGGGCAACACCCCGGATGTGACCGACAGCTTGAACATCGCCAATGCCAGTGGCCGGCTCGACGTCAACGTCGCCTCGGTCGGCGGTCTGGCCGCCAACTGGAAGGGCTCGGTCGTGCTCAGCTCCGATCAGCAGGTCGCGGCTGTTGCCGTTACCAACTACACCGGCCGTGACACACGCGCTGACGCCGCGACATCGGCCCCCGGCACTGAAATGTCGGCCTACGAAGCGGCTTTGAGCGGCAGCACGACGATGTACTTCCCATCGCTGTTCCGCCTCCCGCTGGCGAGCACCGGCTCGGCGAACCAGACTTCGCGGCTGACCGTCATGAACACCACCGGCAGCACGGCGGCGTACACGATCTCCTATGTCGCGCGCGACGGCGCGGCGGTCGGCAACGTGACGGGTAACCTGAACGCCTACGGCTCCAAGACGTTCCAGACCGGCATCGACGCCGACATGCCAGCCAACTTCATCACGAACATGGCCGGCAAGAACGCCGGTTTCAGCGCCAAGCTGTCGTCGGACAAGGCGCTTGCCGCCCTGGCCGAGACGAACGCGGTGAACGCGCAGGCCAACTGGTCGGCTGACGCCATGGCCAGCAGCCCGGCCCAGGCCGCCACCAAGCTCTACTCGCCGTCGGCGTTCCGCCTGTGCCAGAGCGCGACGCCCTGTCTCACCCCCGGGACCGTCGTCACCAACATGATCCAGTTCTCGGCGTTCCAGCTTCAGAACACCACTGGTTCCACCGCCAACGTGACGGCTGACTTCGTCAACCGCGCGACGGGCGGCATCAGCTACACCCTGGCGTTCACGATCCCGGCCAATGCTGGCTACGGTATCAACCTGTGGAACGGCGGTAGCGTGACGGGCGCAGCCCTCACCGCGCTCTACAACGCGATTGGCTCCAGCTTCGCCGGTTCGGTGGTCTTCAACTCCGATCAGGCGCTTGTCGGCGTGGGCAACCTGAGCTACAACCTGCCCAGCACGGTCTACAACGGCAGCTACAGCCTTGTCGGTTCTTCTGACGCGACGGGCCTGGTCTATGCGCCTTTGTTCAACCGCCAGTGCTCGGGCTACCCGACCTGCCCGAACGCGGCCGCCTTCCAGCAGTTCTCGGCTTTCCAGCTGATGAACGTTGGCGCCTCGGCCTGCAATGGCGTTTCGATCCAGATTCTCAATGGCAACGGCTCCATCAACACGACACTCTCTCTCAAGAAGGATGGCAACCCCATCAACTTGACGGCTGGTGGCGCGGTTGGTCTGAACAGCTTCAACGGCGGCGACTTCAACGTCTCGCAGTTTGATGCCAACGTCGGTGGCGCTTTCGCCGGTTCGATCAAGGTGAACGCCCCGGGTTGCCAGCTCAAGGCTGTGGTCGAGACCCGCAACGGCACGACCGGCTTCGATCAGTACAACGCCTTCAACCAGTAAATCAGTTCGCGATCGCCAGTCTCATCAGTTGACTTGGCGACGTAGAAACAGAGGGACGCCACTTCGGCGTCCCTCTGTTGTTTTCAGACCGGCTGCGTCACGCGCGCGACGTATCCGAAACGTCGCAATAGCGGATAGGTCAGCACGGTCACGACCAGTTTCACGCGGGGCGACAGCGCCGTCATCCATTCGTCGTCCGGAGTTATCGTCAGCGGTCCTCGATGAAAGCGAAGCGGGTTGGCCCGGACGATATGCGTCTCGCCGACCATAACCTCACTTCCCCCGGGCGCCCCAGCGTCCTCTCCGATGAACATCCGCACCCTCTGCGCAATCTCGGCGGGCTGTTCCGCAAAATCCTCATAGCGCAGCAACAAATGGGGGACACGCGAACGCGACAGATGTCCCATCAGTTTGAGATTGTGAGTCACCCAGCCGCGGATAGCCGTGAGCGCGCCGCGTTGTAGCATGATGCCGCCATTGCGGGTCGGCCACTTCCGCGCCCGCGACCATGAATAGACGACGGCGCGGGGGTCTCTCACCAGATGGATAATGCGCGGCGCGATTTCCGGGAGTTCGGAGGTAAGCAGGGTGTGGGCGATATGCTGCGAGGAATCCACGAGGACGCGGGCGCGGGTTGACGACGCCAGCGATTGATATAACTTGCCAGTCATCTCGCGATACGCTGCGGCACCTGCGGCGGCGGATGCGCGGCGCGATCCGCCAGGCGACTTGAAGCGGATGGCGTCGTCGCGCAACTCGCGCGCGCGGGTGGCGCCATCCGGTCCCATACCGCTCAGCGCGGCCGCAATCGCCGCCTTCCAGATCGGACATTCCGTCAACGTTTCACCGCAGCTGCACAGCGCCTCGGAAGGCGCATCGTTCCACAACGATGAGATCTCGCCACCATAGAAAATGCTCGGGTGAGCATTCAGCGCCATGCCCAGCAAAGTGCTGCCGCTCCGGCCCGCGCTGGAAATATGTAGCAGGGTGTTGCTCATGGCGTTGAGTGCAGACGCACGGTGATCATGATAAGCTATGCGCGACGGCGGGCCGAAAGCATGCGCATCCTCAGCATCGACAGATTCTTCGACGTAGTCGGCGGCAAGGAGCGCTACGTGGCGGAATGGGCGGCCCTAATGCGCGAGCACGGTCACACCGTGCATCTATTCGCGACGCGTCCGCCGGGCGCGCCCGAAACGCCCGGCACGAAGTTCCTTCCGCCGGCGATTGAAACAAACGCGCGAGGCCCGCTCAGGCGGATGGGCGAAGCCGCCCGCCGAATGTATAACGTCCAGGCGCGAGACATGCTCGCGCGCATGCTGGATGAGCGCCCTGTTGACATCGCTCATGTCCACTCGATTTTCCACCTCTCCGCCTCCGTTATCGACGAACTGCGCCGCCGCGCCATCCCAATCGTGTGGACGCTGCACGACTACCATCCGATTTGCCCGATCTCGATTCTGTATGTTCATGACGCCGTGTGCGAGGCGTGCCGGGGTGGGCGCTTCCACAACGCGATTCTGAAACGCTGCAGCCGCGGCGACGTGGGAATCAGCGCGCTGAACGCGGGTGAAGCCTATCTGAATCGCCTGCGGAGGACCTACCAGGCCGCAAGCGTCTTCATCGCGCCGAGCCGCTTTGTCCTTGACAAGTTTGTCGACTTTGGCTGGAGCCCGTCGCGCCTGGTTCACGTCCCGCACTTCGGTCCCACCCGCGCCTGGACGGCCGAGCCAATTCCCGAGCGCGGGCCAATCGTGTTTGCCGGACGGCTTCAGCGGCAGAAGGGCGTTCACGTGTTGCTTGACGCGCTGGCCCGACTGAATCTCCCAATCGATCAAGAGCTGGTGGTGGTTGGCGATGGTCCCGAACGCTCGGTACTTGAAGCCCAGGCTGAGCGGCTGATGCCGGGCCGAGTGCAGTTCGTTGGACACCAGGATTATGAAGGCGTGCGTGCGTGGTATCGCCGATCCCGATTCGCTGTGGTGCCCTCCGTGTGGTACGAGGTCTTTGGTTTGTCCGTCGTCGAGCCCTTTGCCGTTGGCCGGCCCGTGATCGGATCTCGGATTGGGGGCATTCCAGAGGTGATCGAGGACGGCCGCAGTGGCTTGCTGGTTACGCCGGGGGATCCGGTTGCGCTGGCGGACGCCATTGACTGGCTGCTATCGCACCCGGTAGAGGCCGCGGCAATGGGCGCTGCCGCGCGCGAGCGGGCGGAGTCGGCCTTTGGGCCAGGCGCGCACTACAATCACTTGCTCCGCATCTATGAAAACGCGCTCCGCCGGTGATTCAGTCGCTGGCGCCTATCCGTCGACAGCGATACAGGTCCTTCTGGATGCCCACATCCTGGGGCAGCGCGAGACCGGCAACGAGACCTACTTGCGCAATCTGGTGGGGCAATCCGCGGCTCTCGAAAACCTTGGCGCGCGCTTGACCGTCGCTGTTTCCCCCGGGCAGGCAGAAGGTATCCCGCACGCAATCGTCTCTGCGCGCCTCGGCGATGATGTATATCGCTTGACGACACTGCTGCCGCGCCTGGCCCGGGAGACTGGCGCCGATCTCGTGCACGTCACCTATCACGGGCCCTTGTCGATGCGGACACCGATGGTGGTCACGATCCACGATGTGAGCTATCGGGTGCGGATGCGCTTCAGCAGCCTGCGCAATGCGCTGATTCAGAACGCGCTTGGCTACTGGACGGCGCGCCGCGCCCGTCTCATCATCACGGTTTCAGAGTTCTGCCGAACCGAAATCGCGCGGGTGTATCCATTTGCGGCGGAGCGGATCGCAGTGACCTATGAGGCAACGGATCCGCTTATCCCCCTCACCGGCCGTCCCGCCGACGACAGGCTG
>JAGOCU010000079.1 GCA_017998555.1 Thermoflexales bacterium | reverse complement strand
GTGATGGCGGGTTTCTCCGAAGCCAGGGCGGATTCAGCCAACGCCTCGAGCAGCTCAAAAACGAGGTATTGCCAAGGCCGCAGATAAGGCGGCAGATTGGCCGCGTCCACGTAAGCGGAGAGCACTTTGCGATGCTCGGCGGTCCGCGGCTTGCGCGGCCCATCCGGCGCGGCCACCCGCAGAACCTCCTCGATGTCACGCGCGCTGCCAAAAAGGGTGAGCATATGCGGGCCCGGCACCCCGTGGGTTCGGTCCAGCTGAGACATCAGACCAGACAGCGCGCGCTGCTGATCGGCCGTCAGCGTGAGCGCGGCATCTGTCTCAACAATCGTGCGTGTCTTTTGCGCCGTTTGCATCCGAGTTGCCCAAGTGTAGCGCAATGGCGAGATCACCCTCCCGGCGCGATGCGCCGGGAGGGTGATCTCGCCAGTCGTAGTCAAACGCGGGTGATCCCCAGTTCGAGCGTCTCGCCGTCGAAGCTATCCGTGGCAGGATGGCCGGTTGGCTGCTCTGCCGCGCGCAGGGTCAGGCTGAGCGTTTCAGCCCTGACATAGTCGGCGAAAGCTTCGAGCGCTTCCGTCAGCCTCGGGGTCGCCTTGAATTCTGTTCGGATCCGGTCAGTGACCTTGAGCCCCGACGACTTGCGCAGATCGTTGATCCGCCGGACCGCATCGCGCGCGAGGCCCTCGCGCAGGAGCGGCTCGGTCAGAGCGGTGTCGAGCGCGACAACGATGCCGTTTGCGCCCTCCACCACCAGACCCTCGCGCGGCTGGGCCTGGACGAGAATGTCGGCTGGCTCCAGCGCGACCACCTGACCGGCCACATCGATCTTGACCGGCTGCCCGGCCCGGGTCGTTGACACGACGATCGCCGGATCGATCGCGGCAAGCGCGGCCCGAACCTTCGGGAAGTCCGCTCCAAAGCGCGGGCCGAGCTTCCGGTTGTCAGGCAGCACACGATAGGTGACCAGATCGCTCTCACGGGCCGAGAACTCGATCGCCTTGATGTTCAACTCTTCCGAGATGACCTCAGTCTGGCGGAGGATGGCGGCCCGCCCGGCGGGATCGGCGACAACGAAGATCCGGGCCAGCGGCTGACGGACCTTGACCTTGGACTGCGCGCGCAGGCTATGGCCGAGATTGACCGTTGTGCGGGCGATCTCGACATCCGCCAGCAGCGCCTTCTCCTCGGGGCTCAAGACGCGGGCGCTCGGAAAGCGCTCGTGGTGGACTGAGAAAGCGCCGGCCGGCGCCTCGCCGGCAGCGATCAAACCCATGCCGGACAAGTTCTGCCACATCGTCTCGGTCAGGAAAGGCATGACGGGCGCAAAGAGCCGGCAAACCGTCGTGAGCACTTCATAGAGCGTCTCGTAGGCGGCCCGCTTGTCGGCGTCCATTTCCCCCCGCCAGAAACGCTCGCGCGAGCGGCGCACATACCACTTCGACAGATCGTCGACGAAGCGCTCGCCGGCCAGGGCCGCGCTGCGCGCATCGTAGGCATCGAGCGCAGCGCCGATCTCGTCGGTCACCTGGGCCAGACGGGCCAGCACCCAGCGATCCAGCGAGGTCATCTCGCCGCGGGCGGGACCGCCCGGCGTCCAGCCGTCGATGGCGGCATAGTTGCAGAAGAAGGCGTAGACGTTCCACAATGGGATGACCACATCGCGCCGGATGTGGTCGAGCGACTTCCAGCCGAAGAGCAGGTTGTCATCGTAGCGATGGCGGGCGTAGGTCCAGCGCATGACGTCGGCGCCGGCCCGCTCAGCCGCTTCGTTGAACTCGATCGAGTTGCCCTGCGACTTGTGCATCGCATCGCCCTTCTCGTCCAAAAGCGTGGCGAAACCAAGGATTGTTTTCGCCGGGGCTTGCTCCTCGAGCACGGTGCTCATGGCGATCAGCGAGTAGAACCAGTTGCGGAACTGGCCCGGGAAGCTTTCGGTG
Source organism: Thermoflexales bacterium (assembly GCA_017998555.1). Lineage (GTDB taxonomy): Bacteria > Chloroflexota > Anaerolineae > J036 > Brachytrichaceae > Brachythrix. The sequence continues at coordinate 6,332 of JAGOCU010000079.1, read as the reverse complement.
ATGAAATCAGCCGGGAACCAACGCGCCCATTCCTCGCGGTTGCTGCCATAGAACATCGTGCTGTAGGCGACGATGCCGGCGTCCAGCCAGGGGTTGCCCACGTCCTTGACCCGCACCCCGATCTGTCCGGTCTTCGGATCACGGATCTTGACCTGGTCGATCCACGGCCGGTGGGGCGTGTGGCCCTCGAACTTTTCCCAGCCTTCGACGGCGCGGGCCTTCAGTTCCTCCTGGCTTCCGATGACCTCAAACGTGCCGTCGGGATACTCCCAGATCGGCAGGGCCAGGCCCCAGTAGCGCTTCTTGGAGATCATCCAGTCGTGCATGTTGCGCAGCCAGTCCAGCTCGCGTTCCTTGCCAAACTCAGGGATCCAATTGATCGTCGAAGAGACCTTCATCATCTGATGGCGCAACTGATCCATCGAGATGTACCACTCATCGACCTGGCGGTAGAGTAACTTGGTTTTGCAGCGCCAGCAGTGCGGGTAGCGGTGGTGATAGGTGTCGCGCCGGTAGAGAAAACCCTTGTCGCGCAGCAGACGCTCGACGTCGTTGGGAACGTCGTGGCCAAACCGGCCGGTCAGGATGCCGTACCCGGCCATGAAGTTGCCGGTCTCGTCCAGCGGCGCGACGGCCGGCGTGTCGAATTGCTTGCCGAGCTTGTAGTCCTCCGGGCCGCAACCCGGCGCGTTGTGGACGATGCCAGTGCCCTCGGCTTCGCCAACGTCGTCCCACAGGATGATGCGATGGGCGAAGTTCGGGCGACCCGAGCGTTTGGACCATTCGGCCTCAGCGGCCCGCCAGGCGGGCAAGTCGTCAAACAGGCCGGCGTAGGTCCAGCCGTCCATCGCGGCCCCCACAATCGTGCCGAGCAGCTCATAGTCGCCGGACAGCAGCTTGAGCGTCTGCGCGCCAAGCACATAGACCGCGTCGCCCTGGCGGACGATGGCGTAGCTCAACTTCGGCCCGACCGCGCACATGACGTTGGCCGGCAGCGTCCAGGGCGTCGTCGTCCAGGCCAGCGCATAACGGTTTTCCGCCGTTTTCCAGGCATTGGCCGCTTCGGGACTTGCCCACGCAGCGGCGTCGACGTTTGAGGTCAGCAGCTTCATCCGCACGGTGAAGGCGGGATCGGGCACGTCCTTGTAGCCGTCGACCTCCATCTCGTGCTGGCTGATCCCGGTCGCGCAGCGCGGGCACCAGGGGATGACATCCCCGCCCCGATAGACCCAGCCGTTCTTGTAGCACTCCTTGAGGAAGCCCCAGATCTGATAGTTGTTCTCGTCGGCGAAGGTGAAATACGAGCCGGCCAGCTCGGGCATGCCCAGCTTGCCAACGAGTTGCTCAACGGTCCCGCTCACCTCGCGCGCGCCGCGCTGCAGGGTCAGCCGCTGCATGGGATCCTCAGCAATCTTGTCGGCCAGCATGCGCAGCTCGTCCGGGCTGTTCCAATCCATCCAGTAGCCGAGGCGGATCGACTGTTCGGTCTGCTGGGCGGCCATCTTCAGCACCCGCTGCTTGCACAGGCGGATGAAGTTCTCGATCCCCATCGCCTCGATGTCTTGCTTGTTTTTGAGCCCGAGCGATTTCTCGACCTCGACCTCAACCCACAGGCCCTGGCAGTCAAAGCCGTTCTGCCAGCGCTGGTTGTGGCCCAGCATGGCGTGATAGCGCTGCCACATGTCTTTGTACGTCCGGCCCCAGGCGTGGTGAACCCCCATGGGGTTATTGGCCGTGATCGGACCGTCGACAAACGAGAAACGCTTGTCCGAGCCCGCAAGCAGATCGCGCAGGCGATCAAAGGCCGAGGTGCGCGCCCAGAACGCCAGCACGTCGCGCTCCTGGCTTGAGAAATCCACCTGAGTGGACACCGATTGGATGACCGAATGTGACATGGGTTTCCTTCTTGCCCCGCAACTGGCGGCAACCCGGCAGGCTGAGCGGCCGAAGCGCCGCCGCGGCAGAACGCCGCCACCAACGGGCCGCGAGATGATACTACAATCACGCGTTATGAAACGACGGGTCAAGGTCGACAGTTTTCCGTATTTGCGTGTGCGTTCTCAGCCCTCCCTGACGGCCGCCGTGCTCGGAGGCCTGGCCCCGGGCGCAGAAGTCGATGTCGTCGACATCTCGGGCGATTGGGCCGCGATCGCCCTGCAGGCTGGCGGCGCGCGCGTCGGCGATATTGGCGACATGGCCGCGCCCGCCGTCGCCTACGTCTTTGCCGGTTACCTGGTGGGTGAGGCGCCGCCGCCGCCGCCCCCTGCCAGCAAGTACGCGCTCGGCGTCAATGTGATTTCAAACGCTGGCGTGGCAATGCGCTGGGCGGCGCTCGGCTGCCGTTACTTCGTCATCATCGACGACTTCGCCGCCGCCAGCGAATTGAAGCGCCGTTTCCCCGACGCCGTCGTCATGGCCCGGCGCTGGTTTGGGAACGAGATTCCATCGGTTGACCGGGCCATTGACCGCCTGGAAGGCGCCTCGGATCCAGGTCTGATCTATACCGGGATAAACGAAGGCGATGGCCTCGGACAAAGCGACGACGACCTGAAACGGCGAGCTCATTTTGATGTGCTCCTGGCTGAACGGATTCGCGCGACGACCGGCGCGCGCTACGCCGGCGGCAGCTTTTCGATGGGCGCGCCTGACTACACAAACGATTCGGTATGCCAGCTCATGCGCAGCGTGTATGCCCCGGCCTATAACGCCGGCGTGCTCGGCCTGGACATGCACTTGTACTCCCCGACACCTGCTCATATCCAGGACGAAGCCGAGTGGATCTGGTATGAGCGGCGCTGGGAATTCCTCTTTACCAAATGCGGATTTGATCCGCGGGTGCGCGCGATCTACTGCAGCGAAACGGGTCTTGACGAGGGCGGCATCGGGGGCTTCCCGCAGCATGCCAGCACCCAGGAGCAATTCCGCTCGTGGTGCGCCCGCTTCATTGACGCGCAATCCCGGCCGCTGGTCGTCGCTGGCCAGTCCTACCCGTCACCCGCGATCGGCGGCGCGATCTTTCAGGCGGGGGACAGTCGGACGAGTTCGGGCGGCTGGGCCGGTTACAACATCGAAGGCTACGTCGATACGTTCAAACAATTCTGGACCTGACCGCAGACGGCAGACCGCGGACCGCCGACCAGCGCCTGCGGTCGGCGGTCTGCCGTCTGCGGTCGGGCGGTAACCCGCCCCGCTGTAAAATCGCCCCCATGCTTACAGCCGAATGCCCCGAGTGTGGGGCCACCATTACGTTCAAGAGCGCGCCCCTCCTCAATGAGCTTGTCCGCTGCGCCGACTGCGGCGCCGAATTGGAAGTCACCAAGCTTGAACCCATCAGTCTTGCCCTGGCGCCCATGGAAGAAGAAGACTGGGGCGAATAGAGATGCGGGTCTGCATCGTCTGCTCCCTGGTCCGCCCCGAAGAGAAGCAACTGATCGAGGCGTTTGAACGGCATGGCGTCCGGCCCGACATCGTCGACGACCGAACCGCCATCTTTGATTTGAATGACCTCAGCGCCTGGCGTCAATACGACGTCGTCGTCGAACGCTGCGTGTCGCAGAGCCGGGCGTTGTATGTCCAACGGATGATGCGCCTCGCCGGGGTGCGGACGGTCAACACCCACGATGTGATTGAGAACTGCGGCGACAAGTTCATCACCACCCAGTTGCTGCTCGAACAGGGCGTGCCGACCACCCGGGTGATGATGGCCTTCACCCCCGAGTCGGCCCTCAAGGCCATTGAGGCCCTGGGCTATCCGTGCGTGCTCAAGCCCGTCGTCGGCTCATGGGGGCGAGGGGTCGTGCGGGTCAACGACCGCGACGCGGCCGAGGCGGTCGTCGGACTGCGGGACGAGCTGGGCGGATACCAGCAGCACATCTACTACGTGCAGGAGATGATCGCCAAACCCCAGCGCGACATCCGCTCGTTTGTGATCGGCGAGCGCTGCATCGCCGCGATTTATCGCACTTCCGCCCACTGGATTACGAACACACACCTGGGCGGCAAGGCCAGCAACTGCCCGGTCACACCCGAACTCGAGCGCATATCCGTCGCGGCCGCCAAGGCCGTGGGCGGTGGCATCGTCGCGGTTGACCTTTTCGAGGACCCGACCCGCGGCCTGCTCGTCAACGAAGTCAACCACACCATGGAGTTCCGCAACAGCGTGCCCGCCACCGGGGTCGATATTCCGGGTCTCATGGCGACTTACGTCCTGGATGGTCGTTAGCGAGACTTATTCAACAGGAGAAGGGAAGAAGGGAAGGTAACGGAAGATCCTTCTTTCTTCCCTTCTTCTGTGAAATGATTCGGCCGGCACGTCTCGAGGGGCAACTATGTCTAGACTCACCACCGCCATCATCGGCGCGACGGGCTACACCGGCGGCGAGCTGTTGCGCCTGCTGAGCGATCACCCCGGCGCCGAGGTCACCCAGATCACGTCGCGCTCTCGGATGGGCGAATACGCCCATGCCGCGCACCCCAACCTGCGCGGCACGCCGGCCGGCAACCTGCAATTCATCCGGCCCGAGGATGTCCAGGCGTGCGATGTTGTCTTCCTGTGCCTGCCGCATGGCGAGGCAGTTACACAGATAGACCGTTGGGCTGGGCTCGCGGAAACGGTGATCGATCTCAGCGCCGATTTCCGCCTGCGTGATGGCGCGACCTATGCCCGCTGGTATGGCGCCCCCCACCCCGCTCCGGCCTGGGTTGAGCGTTTCGTCTATGGCCTGCCGGAGCTCACCCGCGCCCAGCTCAAAGGCGCGCGGTATGCCAGCGGTGTGGGCTGCAACGCCACCGCGACGAACCTCGCCCTGATGCCCCTGATCCGGGCCGGTCTGCTCGACCCGGGCATGCCCATCGTCAGTGACATCAAGGTCGGCAGCAGCGAGAGCGGCGCGGTCGCCTCCGACGCCTCGCACCACCCCGAGCGCAGCGGCGCGGTGCGGCCATACGCGCCGGCCGGCCATCGCCACACCGCCGAGGTCGAGCAGATGATCTCAGCGCTCGGCGCTGCGGTGCCGAGCGCCGGCGTACATCTCACCGTGACCTCAATCGAGATGGTCCGCGGCGCAACGGCGGCCGTTCATGTTTTCGCGAAAACACCCTTGCAGGACAAAACCGTGTGGAAGGCTTTTCGCGACTGTTATCGCAACGAACCCTTTGTTCGCATCGTCAAAGCCGCGACCGGCATTTTCCGCCTGCCCGAACCCAAGATCCTGGCCGGGAGCAACTGGGCCGATGTCGGCTTTGCGTTGAGCGAGGGCGGGACCAAGCTCACCTTGTTTTGCGCGATCGACAATCTGGTCAAGGGCGCGGCCGGCAGCGCCGTGCAATGCCTGAACGTCATGCGCGGCTTCGACGAGCGGGCCGGCCTCGGCTTCGTCGGGCTGCATCCCTGATATTGTGCCTGCCACAATTCGCTTTGTAGGAGTCGATATCCCCCAGCTTCGCTGGGGGATATCGACTCCTACAAAGCGAATTGTGGGGAGTTGTCAGTCAAAATACCATGCCAAACGCATTCGCTCAGTTTCAACCCGTCGTCATCAAGGTCGGCGGATCCGCCGGGATCAACTACGACCTCGTCTGCGATGACGTGGCCGCGCTCGTCCGCGAGGGCCAACCGGTTGTCCTGATCCATGGCGGCTCCGACGAGACCAATCGCATCTCGACCGCGCTGGGCAAGCCGCCGCGCACCCTGGTCTCGCCCCAGGGCTACACCTCGCGTTACACCGATGCCGAGACCCTGGACATCTTCGCCATGGTCTACGCGGGCAAGATGAATACTCGAATCGTCGAACGCCTGCAGAAGCGCGGCGTCGACGCGGTCGGCCTGAGCGGGCTGGATGGCCGTCTGCTCGAGGGCCCGCGCAAGACCTCGGTCCGGGCAGTCGAGAATGGGCGGCAGATTCTGGTTCGCGATGATTTCACCGGAAAAGTCGAGCGGGTCAATGCCGGCCTGCTGCGTTTGCTGATCGGCGCAGGCTACACGCCCGTTGTCAGCCCGCCGGCCTGCAGCAATGATGGCGAGGCGATCAATGTGGACGGCGATCGGGCTGCAGCCGCCATCGCCGCCGCCCTGGGCGCGCGCCAGCTCATCATCCTGTCCAACGTTCCGGGCCTGCTCAGGAATTTCCCCGACGAGGCCAGCCTGATCCCGGCCTTGCGCTTCGGCGATCTCGAACAGGCGCTCTCATTCGCCGAGGGGCGGATGAAGAAGAAAGTCCTGGGCGCGAGCGAAGCGATTGCGGGCGGGGTGGAGCAAGTGGTCTTTGCCGATGCGCGGCTCGAAGGCCCGGTCCGGGCGGCGATGGCCGGGCGCGGGACCGTCATCTCAAAGT